>JAKSJJ010000013.1 GCA_024398335.1 Bacteroidales bacterium
ATTTATAAAGAGCCGATCCCCCGCGGCCGCCAAGGCCACCAAGAAGGCATACCATTATTCCTTCGGAGGTCACGAAAAAGCCGTTATTTGTCCATGCCATGCCGGCGTAGGACAGGGTCGAATCCGCGTTCACGACATAGATGAAAAGAACGTAATGCTCGCCGCTATAGACAAGTATCTCCTTGCGGCCGTCATGGTTCAGGTCCATAGCGAGTATCGACCCGTCAGCAAAACCTTTACCCTCATAGACCTCGTAGAAGTCATGCGTGAGGGCGCCTATTTTCATCGAAGGATATACCCTCCCGCCATCGCCGGTGAGAGTCAAAACAGCCTCCTGCCCTTTAGCGATTGTCACAGGCAGAGAGATCGCCCCTTTCAGAGAGTCAGCATGGGCGTCGATTCTATCCTCGCATTCCCCGTAGATAATCAAGGATTTATTCTCTCCTGCCTTCGGGTAGGCGGAGCAGACGATGGAAGCGAGTGCGAGGCAAAGAAGCAGAAGAAGTATTTTTCCTTTATCCATATTCGCGAAGATATAGAAATTTGATAATTTCGCGTCAGGAAAAATACTACTATTCATGGCCACACCTCTTAAAGACCTTTCCGCCCTTAAATCCCTGAAGAAAGAACTTCAGGAGAAAGAATCCGCCTTAGACCCTAAGAGCAGCGGCAATCGCCATGTCAAGGAAATGAAAATAAACATGGAGCCAAAGCGAAAGAGGGTAAGGCAGATGCCATCAAAAGAAGAGGTCCTGGGCGCCCAGAAGGCGAAGGAACTGGGGCTGGAGCCGGGTATGAAGGTCACATTGATGGACACCAAGGACAAGGGCGTAATCAAGCGTATATGTCCGGATCATGCCGAAATAGAAATCGAAGGGTTGATATTTCCGGTTAGGTTCAATGACTTCATCGTCAACGACATAGAGCAGGACAGGCAGCTACTGGGCAGCGTCGCGGACAAGGAGGTGAGGATGAAGAAAAAAGAGAGCGGCAAGCAAGCGAGGGAGAGCGTTCCCAGCGAGATTGACATAGACCTCCATATGGAAAAAATCCCCGGAGGCTATGACGCCCCCGAGGGATTTGAACTCGCTTTCCAGATGGAGTATTTCAAGACCTCGCTTTTAAAGCATCTGCGTCACAGAGGCATGCGCATCAACTTTATCCACGGAGTCGGGGACGGTATCCTGAAGGACAGCATCCGTAAGGAAATCGACGAGGTTTACGCTCTGCGATGCAGCTGGGCTCCAGGTATTCCAGGAGTGACCGTCGTCACGATTAAATAATCCCCTACTTGAAATCCACGCTTACAAAGCCGAAGCGGGGTTGTCTGAACGCCTGAGAATCGATGTCGCGGCATTCAGCACATTCAATCACACACGAAAAACCACCGTTTTTACAGTTACCTTGCTGTGCACGAAGCAAGGTAGTCGCAAATTCACGGGGTTCAAAGATCGAGACGGGCGGCGGCGAAGGACGCGGGCGAATTGAGGCGGAGGATTCAGCTCGCCCGAAGAAAATCCCCGTCTCGTGACGGAGACTGTCTGACGACGTTACAGGCGGGCGGAGCGCAGCGAAGAACGACTGTAAAAGGAGGAGTTCGACGTCAAGGGGATTTTCGAGGGAAGAGCCCTCCGCCGAAGTCTGAGCTCCGCGCCCTCGCCGCTGACCTTCCCTATTTCATAACACATGTCCCCGTCGTCGCCCAAACGGGAGCGAATACACCCTCCATCGCTCCCAATATTATCTATAAGGCCACCAAACAGGTCAATCAGTGGAATTTTGGCTGTCTGTGGCGTGTTTTTCCACCAGACAGGCATTCCAGTGGAATCTAGGCCCACGCTAAATGCGAAAAAACTATAGGCGGCTTGATGGCATTTTACTTGAAATCCACGCTTACATAGCCGAAGCGTATGAGTGTCTGGTTGTAGGTTTTCTTTGAGGTCATCTTCACGCCGGCGTTCACATCAGTGTGAGGCTCCGCGCGGATGGAAGAAATAATGGTATTGGCAGGGGTCAGCCTAACGACGACTTTGTCTTTTCCCATAGCCTCGGCCGGGAAGGTGAAGCAGCGGTGCTGATTGCCTAGTCCGCAGTCATAGCCGGTCTTAAGTTTCTGAGTATGACCGCTGTTATCTATGACTCTGTCCCACCAAGGAAGGCTGCGAAGATTGACTGCCTGGGCTCCGGTGGCGGTCTCAACCATAGGGATCCACTCCCCTCCGTTTATTGAGCACATAGCCTTCCACTGCAGAGGGAATCCCCAGTTGTCGTTTCCATTCTGGGTGCCTGCGCTCCATGTGAAGTTGAAAGTCATGACACTGCCCTTGGCCTTCTTCGTAGAACATTCGACAAAGAACGAACGCGCGTCGCTCTTGGCTCTGCCCTTGGAGTCGAAATCGAACCATCCCGTGGTCGCTCCCTTGAACATAATGGCGCCATTGGAGACATATCCCTTCTTCTCGCCAGTGAGATTGTTAAGGTCGCTCTCAATATGCACGAATGAATCGCTGTCAGTCCAGAAAAAGCCCTGAGTCATGCCCATGTCGCTGACTACCCTATCGCCCTTCTTACCATTCTTCCACATATTGTCCTGCACTCCCATGATCTCGAACTCTATGGTCTGGCCCTGGCTTCCGTCCATCTGCCAGCCTGTCAAAGTCTTCCACGGTGAGTTACGCTTGCGGCTCATCTGAATGTCTCCCTCGTCGATAGGACGTATGCTGTAGCGTCCCATGTCCCCGCCATAACGGCGCATCGAAGAATGCACGAGAACGCCCGAGCACGGGCCCATTCCCTGAGGAAGAGGCTTGCCTGTCCTACGCCACGGGCAAAGAGAGTTGACTAGCATGTAGATAGCGTTTCCCTGGGAATCCCTCATGAGTGAAGCCCAGCCGTCCATACGGTTATTCGCCCTCACGTAGTCCTTCTGTATCTCCTCCAATATCTGCACGTAGCCCTCATACACATCCGCGTATGTACCGTCTTTGAAGACCATCTCCACATCTTTAAGAGTGACGAAGGTGTAAAGATCGGCGTCTGAAAGCTCGGAGATGTACATCTCCTTCGCCGGAAGATCAGCGGCGCTGCCTAAGGACAGGTTCGCGATAGAGAAATTGGTCAGTCCCGTGATAGTGAAACAGTCAGGGTCGGCGTTATGCTCAATGGTACAGCCGCGAAGGTCGATGAGGACCTTGCCATAGCGAGGCAGCTCGTTCTGCGAAGGGTTCTCAAAGACTACACGCACTCCGAAGCTGCCGTCAAGAGATTGAACGTAAGCGGTGGCGTCATTGACGTCCAGATCCACAGAGGCATAGTTGGCGTTAGGATTGAGCTCTATATTCTTGCTTCTATAATCGCTGACGACAATTCCCTCGACGAGCACAGGCTTCACGACTTTAGCCTTCGCTCCCGCGGGACAGATATTCTTTATATATGAGAGATCCGCCGCGTTCAGGGCGAGGGCGCTCACGATAGACAAAAAGGCAATTGAAAATATCTTTCTCATGAAGAAACTCTTTTAGAAGGTTTTAAGCACAGCCATTCCAAGGCGGAAGGCGAAGTTTGAAGCCATGCCCAATTCACTGCGCAGCTGGACTATAGGAGCGTCAGGGTCGAGATTGAGCGTACTGATAAGGCGGCTCGCGGGAGTGATTTTCACGTAAACATCCTTCTGGCCAAGAAGCGAGGATGGAAGGTTTACGCTGTACTCGGTGAAGCCCATCGCGGCGTCATAGCTGGTGACAATCTCGCCGTCGATGCCTTTGACATTGCCAGGGGCGAAGACGATAGGGCGAAGGTAGAATCTTCGGTCGATCTCTGTCCAGCTCTTGCCGTCGGTGGAGTAAGCGACAAGCCACTCTGCGGGATAGCCCCATGAATAGCCGACGCTCTGATTGCCGGCGACCCATGAGAAGTTGAATATCAGGCCATTACCTGAGAATCCGAGGGTAGAGCTCTTGATGATGACAGAGCCGCCGTCGAACCATCTCTGAGGGTCTGCTTCGAAGCGCAGAGCACCGCCGGCTCTTCCTCCAAGGCCCGAGGCGTCAGTGCAATGGCGGGCGTCATATTCCACGTCGAGGTGCATGGTGGCGTCGGTGTCTGTGTAAAGCTCACCCTTACCCTCATCCGCGAGGACAGCGTCACCGGAGTAGGTCTTCTTAGGGACCCAGCGTACGGTGCCATGGTCGCGGAAGTTCAAAGCCTGGTAATAGTTCCTGTCCCATCTCCATGAGACGACGGTGGTGAAGGAGCTCGCCTTTTCCTCAGGGATGGCGATGTCTTCACGGAACATAGGCCTGATGCTGTAGCGTCCGATGTCCCCGCCATATCGACGGTTCTCGTTAGAGACTATGACTCCGCTGACAGGTCCCACTCCCTGCGGCACTCCGAGGTTATCTCTTCTCCAACGGCAGGTGGAGTTTATCTGCATGTAGATGTGACGTCCCTGGCAGTCTTCGAGAAGCTGCGCCCATGCGTCGCCCGCCTTTATAGGGTTATCCATGGAATTCATACGGTTGAGCTTCTGCGCCGAGCCTTCATATATATTGCTGAAGGAACCCTGCTTCGCGAGGAACTCTACGTCCTTTACAGTCACGAAAGTGTAAAGGTCAGAATCATCGATCTGGGAAATGCTCTTTTGTTTTTCTGGAAGGGCGTTCCCTGACGAAAGAATTGATACAGAGGACTTTGCCACCCCGCTTACAGTATAGCGGTCAGGGTCTTTCTCAAGGCTGAGAACGCAGCCGTCCAGTCTGATGCTGACTTTGTCGCCCCTATGAAGACGATTAGCATAGACATTCTCAAAGACTATCTTGACTCCGAGGGCGCCGTCCTCCGATTCTATGTAAGCGGTCTTCAGGGACAGACCGAGGTCAACTCTGTTGAATGCGATCTGAGGGTTATATTCAGTATTGGTCGAATAGCAATCGCTGATGACTATGCCTTCGAGGGTCACGCCCTGAGGGAGTGTCTGCGAAGACTTCGTGGCTCTGGCGCGAAGGGTGGCGACATCTTCCGCGAAGGAAAGCTGGCAGGCCGCGAGAATGATAGTAGCGAATGAGAGTATTTTCTTCATATTCATATCCTCCACAATTACTGCTCGTTACCGAAAAGGGTGTTAAGAAGGCGGGCCAGGCGATATCCGGCGCGTGGGATCTGCTCCAGCAGCAGGTCTTGATGAGAACGGAGGAAGTCAATTCCTATATTGCTGTCAGGGGTCACCCAGTCATATATCTGGCGACATCTCTTAGCGTTATCCCTCATCCAGTCCTCGACCTGTCCGTCGCTGCATTCTTTCTGCTTCTCAGGGGTCCATGTGTCATAAATGGCCTTATACTGGTCAAGGTTCAGGCCAGGATAGAGCCTAGTCATGGAAGAGTCCCACATGGAATGGTAGGTGGTCATCACCCCGTCGTATGGATATTTATAGAAGTCAGCCTTTTTAGCCGCCGCGTCATCGCCGAATTCCAGGAAATAGATGTGGGAAGGGCAATGGGTCTCAGGGACGAGATGGATCACGTACATGAGGTTGATAAACACCGTGCTGTCTGTATGCTCTTTGTAGTTGGAGAGCACGTCAACGGCGTTACGCAGGGCCTGGCAAGCCTTTCCTTCATGTCCCGCGGGCATGCTCCAGTCTTTATCGAAGGTCATCATGTGCCAATAGGTGGTCTCGGCGTATGGCTCGCTGTTGCGATAACGGTCCATGCAGCTCGCGGACTCACAGATTGACTGGTGAAGGTAACGGTCCAGGACAGCCTGGGTCGCAGGGGTGAGATGCTCCGAGGCTATGTACGCCATTAGTTTATGCTCCGTACCCGCCCAGGCACGGCACAGGCAAGGAAGGCTGACAAGAAGCGTCAGCGCCATGATTAATCGTCTATTTCTCATTGTCCTATATATTTTCTATATGTTGGATAAATGTAACTGTCATAACACCAATTAATGTACCAGGATGCGCAGACATGGTCATACCTGTCCTCTTCCCCTACCTTTCCGAAGGCGTCGTGGGAGCTTATCTCCATGCTGAACGGCCCGCGGTAATGGCAATCGTCCATAAGAGTCTTGTAGAAGGCTCCCCAGAGCTTGTCACGGCCTATCTTGTCGTAGTAGTTCAGATTGCCTTCGTAGCCAGGGAAAAGATGGTCGTCCACTGCCTTGACGGTCGAGCCGGAGACTGTCACCTTCGTCGCTCTGTTGCCGTTCACATGCAGATGGCCTATACGCTCGCCTGCGGTGCGGGCCCAGTCGACGATGGTGCCGCGGTTACCCACGGTGTTAAGGTAAAGGTTCGCATGGCCGGTGTCCATAGCAATGCGGATCGGATATTTAGGCTTGGCCTGGGCGTTGGCTCTGTCGATTATGTCGCACAGCACGTCAACGTCCGCTCCGACGCCCCAGCTCATGTTCTCCACGCAGATATGAGCGCCTATGGAATCTGGCACCGGGACGATTTCCACAAGGGAGGCCACTATCATGTCAGCGCTGCTGCCATCATCGAAAAGAAGGGTCTGATTGCAATGAATCAGCACGTTCTTAGGGTGCATAGGTCCAATGGCCCTTATCGCTCTCTTGTAGAAAGCAACGCTCTTTTGATGAAGGGCGGGATCAGGCACGGCGAGGTCACGGTTACGCTCAGTGCCGCGGTGGCCGTATGGAAGATGGCTGGACCATATCTTCGCTCCATCGCCATATTTAACCCTGTAAGAGAGAGCGTTGGAAATCTGCGTAGGCCACTTGCTCTCATCGTCAGATATGCCTCCGCACATCCAGTCTATACCCTCGCCCGGACAGTTGCTGTACAGCGACTCGTTATCTATCGAAGTCGTGAAAGACGGCTGCAGACGCATGCGGGAGGTGTTTTCCCCGGCCTTGGCCGGCTGGTCTGTAGGGCTGACGCGGGTAGAGTTATCCTTGTAGCGGTTGGCGTCGCTATTGACCTTCTTTATAACGATATCATCCACGAAGTAGCAGTTGCGCGCTCCCCTGACGACCTGCGGCAGGATCCTCAGGCCAGTGGAAGGGCTCATTGCTCCGTAATGGTATTCAAGGGTGTGCCATTTGCCGTCGCCCACAAGAGAGCGAGGCAGGACGACGACTACGTGGTATTTGCTGTTAGCCTGGGATATAATAGTAGAGCTTTCCAGCGATACGTCAACAGGGTTTGAATCGACGCTAAGGCCCAGAAGCACTCCGTTATAGACCTCACATTCAAAGTCAGACTCGCAGCCTTTCTCTGAGCAGAAACGAAAGCTCAGAGTGGCCTCGCAAGGCTCCCCTGGTAATATAGGAAGGCGAAGCAGAGGGCGGTTAGCATGACCTGCGCTCTCGTCAGAGCCTATATAGCCCTGGTATGTACGGAAATAGAAAAGCTTCTGATAATCAAGCAGTCCCGTATTTCCAAGATAGGATTTGGAGAGTTTAAGACTCTGGCTCTGGGCAGGAGGGGTATTATAATCTACAAGGTCGACAAAATCGCTTCCTCCGACCGTAGCGGCTTTTGGATGGTACGCCACCTCCTGTCCTGTCGAGTTGGCGGGAGCGACCGTATCCTCGCCCGCTGACGGGCCATATCCCGGTTTTCCGCCCACGTAATCAGAGCCCCAGACACAATTGTCGAAATGCTCCTCATATATTATGTCGGAAGTACCGGAGAAATCAACGCTCGTCTTTACCCCCTCGCCCGCTTTCAGTTCGAGGGCGGAGATGTGGGAAGTCGCGCATTTATGGGAAGAAGAGGTAACTCTTACGTCAAGTCCGCTTCTATAAACGCCGGCCGGGACCGCCACGATGACTCTTGATGCGTCTGTCCCCTCGCCGGCTCCAGCGCAGTTTACGACCGCGAACGGCAGTTCCGGCTTATCCTGACTCGGCACGAGAACTCCGCTGCCTGGTTCGATGACGAAAGTTCCGCTAAGAGTCGACCCGTCTGAGGCGCTGACTCTTACAGAGGCTATCTTGCCCGCTCCCTTGATATTCACGTCAACAAAGGCGGTCAACGCCTTCATCTGAGTTTCAGCCTTGTTCATGCCGGAATCCAGATGGATGTCAGCCATGAAAGGATGGAACTGGGCAGAGGCTCCCCCGCTTTTTGTCAAAAACTGAGCGGGAGGTAGAACCAGGGTCCTTCTAACCCTGGAGTACGCGTCCGCGGGGTATATAACGGAGTAGTTTCCGCCCGGGGACTTTTCGCAGCCGACAAGGAGTTTTCCGCCAGAGAAACTGACCTCGCATGAGGTTCCGTTAACAAGGGCCTTACGTACAGACGAGAGCTCGAGGGGTCAGTCCTGGGGCGGCGTCAAGGTCAGGATGACCTCGCCGCCCGGCGATTTATCGCCGCCAGCAGAAGGCTCCTTCTGCTGGCAGGACTGTCCCGCCGCCATCAGCGACAACGCAGACGCCACGAGCGATATGAATCTGATTAACTTCAAGATTATCTGTATCTTAGATAAACAGTCTCGACATTTATGACAGTGCTTGTGACGGTAGTGTTGGAAAGAACCCTTCCTGTCTCCACCTCACCATTCCACTGTATAGGGAATACGCACATGACGTTATCGTATGGGCGCAGCCTGATCCTCACGTTCTCCTTTCCGGAAAGGCTAGCTGGCAAAATGGCGACATGCTCGGTCGATCCAAGACCGCAAGAAGAGCAGGTAAAATATTTGACCGCCGAGATAGTGGCGTCCCACCAAGGAAGAGTACGAAGATGCACATATTCCTTTCCTGTGACGTTATCTGGACAGATAGTGTAAGTATTTCCTCCGTCAAGAGAGTACTCCACACACCAGTGCGCAGGATAGTACTGTGACGAGCCGGCTGAGATAGTTCCTACGTTGAAACTATAGTAGAAATAAAGCATGGAAGCGTTTATATCCTTAGTCGAGAAATCGTAGCAGAGGCCGTTGTAACCGGTGATCTCCTTGCCTTCCCACTGGAACCAGCCCTTGATCTCGTACTGCATCCTGAGGGCCTTGCGGACAGGGTCGAATCCTCTGTCACAACCGTCAGAATTGACAGAAGGACCGGTGATTGAGTAGAATCCGGAGAATGGATAGTCAGCCATCGCCTCCTTATTCTCAATCGTAAGCTCAGCAACAGGGTTAGGATTGCTGGAACTGATGTCATCTGAAGGAATGATAGCGTTCACGCGGGACGCCTTGTTACCAGGGTCAGCGTATCTCGAATTGAGAGACTTCCACTGAGAGAACTTATACTGATAAGGGCTGCCGTCATATTTGAAGAGCTGACGATAGTTGCCTTCTCCTCCCTGCTGACAGAATCCACTCTCATCAAGGACACGGATCTGATAACGTCCCACGTCACCATAGCGCTTCATGACATGATGTACGATGACACCCTTAGTCACGCCGACGCCTGAAGGAACTCCCGCGCCAGTTCTTCTCCACTGGCAAAGCATGTTTATAGGAGCGTAAATTCCCTTTCCGTCCTCATCGATAAGCAGAGCAGCCCAACCGTCAAGACGGTCATTATTGCCGCTGAGCATAGAGTTAAGGTCGCTCTTCAAAGTATAATTCTCATATACATTGGTGTATGCTCCGTCCTTATTGATAAACTCAGTGCCAGGAATCTCCACGAAAGTATAGATATCCTCATCTGTAAGCTCGGCTATCTTCTTGACTTTCTTCACGATAAAGTCTCCAGTCTCGCTGGCGACCATATTCTCTCCGCCCACGCCATAAACAGTGTACGCATCGACGTCAGCGTCCTTTTCAACCCTCACGCCGCTAAGCATGACGCTCACCTTCGTGCCATACGCGAGAATATTCTCCTGAGCCTGGTCGAATTTGAGCCTGAGTCCGCTCTTACCGTCAAGAGTCTGGATATAAGCGGTCCTGAGGTTCTCCTCCACGTCCACCTTGTCGTAGTTGACGCTTGGGTTCAGTTCCATGTTAAGGCTATGGAAATCACTGACCACAACGCCCTCGACATAGATATCATCGTTTATCTCACCTGTGCCGGCGAGAGAGCGCACCTTCGCGAAATCCACCAGGGTTCCGAACTTGCCGTCCTTATTGGAGCAAGTCACGTAAAGACTGACCTTAAGAAGGTTATCCCAACCGTCGAGATGGGAGATGGTAATTGACGCCTTGCTGGCGTGATCAGAGCTGCTCGCGAGAGTCTCTACAACCAGCTGACCCAACTCCGAATCCACGCTCTTTATCCACTTATCGCCGCCTGAGATATAATTGATCTCAGTCTTGATAAGCTCCATAGGAAGGTTGGTGGAGATAGCGAACTCGGCGAACGAGCCGGTCTTACCGCTCACGTTCTTATACGGAGCCGCGCACTCCAGAAATGCCACGTCACCCTTCTGACGAACGCAGATAGTGTCCAGTTTCTCTCCCCCATTAAGGCTTACAAGAAGCTTGGCCTGGCGGCGGAAAGAATTATTCTCCTCAAGGCTCACGGTCACGACATCGTCACCCGTGAATGAGGTCTTATCAATTGTGCACCAGCCATTTATATCATTGAGCGGAGTAATGGTCACTTTTCCGTTCGAGTACAATTTGATGCTGACCTCACCGCCGTTACGCTCCACAAGATAATCGTCCGCCTCAGAGGCGAGTTCCTTGACCTGAGTATATTCAGCATCGTCAAGAGCCGCGCAAGAAGCCATCGTAAACGCGGCGGCAAGCGCCATAATAATATATCTATTGATTCTCATAATCTTACTTGTATTGGATAGTTACGTCCTCAAGATAGATAGAACAAGTGTTCTTCGCGGAGCTTATCTTCTTGTTCTCATAGCTCTGGCCAAGGAACCATTTGCCTGACGCGCCAGGGTTCCAGCAAGCCATGACATCTGATGAAGGGGTGATCCTGACTCTTACCAGGCTCTTGCCCATGATTGAAGAAGGCAGCGCGAAACGATGCTGCACAAAGCCCATTCCCATATCAGACTGAGTGTAGATAGTCGCTGAGGTTCCGCCTACGCAAGGAACGGTAGAGCCTGCGATAGCAAATGGGATAGAATGCATCTGGAAGACTTTCTCCCCTGTCGTACACTCCGTCGCGTCTGTATATGAGCTCCAAGTAGAGCCGCCATCGTTAGAAGTCGCGTACTGAACCTTCCAATATACAGGGAAGCTGTTGGTATTAGTCCAAGAGATGTAGCTCTCGCTAGTGTTGTGGCGTCCCGCCGCGATAGCGAACTGGACGAAGGCCTCATTGCCGCTCATAGCGGAAGTAGAGAACTCCATAGCGATACCGTAAGTATTTCCTGTCCAAGTGTCGCCGTTCCACTCATAATATCCGTTCTGAGCGGAATAGAATACAAGTGAAGAGAAAGCAGAAGCACCAAGGAACGGAGGAATACCGCTCCAGTTATATGCAGGATTTACAGAGGCGTCAAGTCCTCGATAGCCATGGACTATCGCCATAGGATAGCTGTTGTCCGAGCCGCTGCTGGTCGGCGTACGATTCTCATTGTAAAGAACAGGCACTCCCGCGGCAGCGTCCTGGCTCGTCGCGATCATCTTGTTCTGCACCTGTACCTTATCCGAGCTTGTGCCCACTGTATATGCACCCTGAGCACCGGTGTTATTGATCCACTGATATTTACCGACACTTACGGACTGAGCCGCGAGAATCCACTGAGCGAGTGTCTTGAATGATGAAGCCTCTTCCATAGGCACATCGATGTCGCTTCGGTCATACGGACGGATGGCGTATTTTCCTATGTTCCCGCCCCAACGGTCGAGTACCTGATGTACGATTATTCCGCTCACGCGGCCCACGCCCTTAGGCACTCCGCTGCCGTCACGACGCCATTTACAGTTCATGTTCACGAGCATATTGATGACTCCGCCATCCTTGTCGTACATAAGGTTAGGCGCTCCGTCCATAGCCCTGCGGTTTCCTGCCACGGCGCCGCCCTTGTAGTCAGTGCCTGAGTAGAATGTAGATGGAGTATAAGGGTTCTCGATGAGGTTGTGCTCACGTACATTAGAGAATGAGCCCTCCTTAAACGCGAACTCTACGTCAGTCAGGGTACAAACAGTATAGACATCCTGGTCCGTCAAAGAAGCGATCGTACGGTTCTTCACAGGGATGGCCACGCTCGATGCGACGGTCTCGATCCTGTCAAGATTGGTGATAGTATATCTTAAAGGAGCTGTCTCCTTGATTATCTTGACACCGCTGAGGAAAATCTTGACCTTAGCGCCATGAGCGAGGGTATTGGACTCCTTGTCAGCGAACTTGACGCGGAATCCGTATGCGCCGTCCACGCTCTCGACATAGTTCGTACGGTCGTTCTCCGTAGTGAAGACAGCATTGGCGTTAGAGCCGTCGCGGGCGAAGTCAAGGCCGTCAACGGTAGTGCCGTAATTGAGGTTATGGTCCATGTTAGGATTGAGCGCGCCTCCGATGACTATACACTCGATATAATCCTCATAGTCCTCGTCAGGGTCGGAGTAGATTCCGCCGTCAGGGTAAAGGCCGCGGACGAATGAGAAGCTGACCTCACGAGGGAGGACCTGCACCTTCTGCTCAATCGCTATCGACGCGGACACCACATTACCCTCAGCGTCAGTGTACGTAATACTGATGGTAGCATAGCGGCGAGATGTACCTGTGTTCTCTAGAGCAGTGTACACGAGCTTACCGTCCTTAATCTGGACATCCGTAAGGAAGTCCTTCGACGCCTCGTCCTTGTAGCTTACGCTCACTACGACATTTGAAAGCTCATCACCGAGGTTTGTGTCAAGCACTATGCTTCTCTCCCCTCCCGCTTTCGCTACGATGTCATTTTCCTGGATCGTGATATAGAGCTTGTCTCCGCTCTGTACGATCGTGAACTCGCCAGAATACTCGCTCCCGCCGGCATCCATGAGAGAAAGCTTGACATTGGCGCTTCTTGTAACGCCTGTCGTGTTGGCAGGGACCTTGACCGCGAGGAAACGACGTACTCCGTCAGGCATAGACTCCTTGTCCGGAGTCTCCTCCTGGGTGTCAAGTATCCTGACCTCGCCCAGCCAAGCCTGCACATCCTCAGGGTATGAGACTTCAGGCATGACCTGTGAGAGATACTCCTGAGGGATATTAGTGTCGAATGGCACCTCAAGAGCGTAAGAGGCCGATGGATATGACAGGGTCTCAGTAGGGAAAACGATCTGAGGCAAAGCCACGCCCGCCCTCTGGATGACAGTTATGAGCTGCTGCTTTCCGTCGCTGGTGAGCTCAATCTCAGCCTTGCGGGAAAGACCCTTGTTGGCGTCATAGACCAGGTGAATGGTCTTCACGCCTGTGCCGGAGGTGACATCAAGGCTGGCCCAATCCGAGCCGCTCACGAGCTTAGCCGTCCAATTGCCTGAGCAATAGACAGTCACAGGAAGTTTCTTTGAATCAGCGGCGACCTTATAAGAGTCGGAGTCGATTCGCAGATCCCAGTTCTCCTTGTATGGCTTCTGGCATGCGAAGGCCACCAGAGCCGCTATACATATAAATATATATTTTCTCATATCTGATTCCTCCTATTAAAGTCCGTCGTTGATATACTCGTCATTTGTGAGGATATAGCCTGAAAGCGCGCACTGCTGGTCCGGGATAGGATAGTAGCGGTGGCAAGGCTTGATACGCTGCTTGACAGATGAGCTTGTGTTAGCGAGGGTCTGCTCGTACCATATACCCCATCTTACGAGATCGAACTTGCGCTGGAACTCTCCGCCGAGCTCTCTCGCCCTCTCTGCTCTGATAAGTACCTGGAGAGCCTCGAAGCCGGTGAAGTTAGTCACAGGATCGACACCCGCTCTCTCACGGATCTTATTCACGTATTCCATAGAAGCCTCTCCGTTCTCCATCTGGCAATAGCACTCGGCTATCATCAGGATAACGTCGGCGTAACGGAACACCTTGTAGTTGTTAGAGTCGTAACTGAGCACATAGCCAGGGCACCAGAACTTAGGACCGGCCCACGCTACTCCGTAACGGCGTGTCGAGTTGAATGTCGCTCCAGTCTCCAGATTACCCATGCCGAAGGTGTAATAGACGCGGCGGTCGATCTTCTGACCACGTATCTCCCCCGCCTTTACGGCCTCAAGGTCGAGCTTGGTGTAATAACGTCCGTCCGCCGTGTTATACTCGTCATCGTATGTCAAAGGCATAGGATTGAAAAGAGCGTTCTGTAAGCTTGTGTTCTCCGTTTTTGAAGTACCTGTGGCAGGGCGGAAGATACCGTAGTTATTGTTGGCGATAAGAGCGCTCCAGCTTGAGCCTTCCTCGCCAAGCTCAGGGATAGAAACTCCGTCATAGAGGTAGTTTCCGTTCTCGTCACGGCTGTGGGAAGGAGTCATGATGGCGCACACATTGCCGGCGTACTGTACTCCGGAGCGGCTCCAGTCATGCTGGATCTCGAGAATGCTCTCAGCGCTGTTCTTATAACGCCACATAGTCTGCTCAAGAGGATAAGAGGCCTCGCTGAACTCTCCGTAAAGCTCCTCGAGAGCCTTGAGAGGCTGCATGGCCATGTCCCAATCCTCATTCCACATAGCCATCTTGGCCATGAGCATAAGGCAGAGGGCGTAGCCTACTCTCTGGCTAGGGGCCTCACTGGCGCGGACCTTCAAGCCGTTCTCTTCCGTGAAATATGGCAGAGCGTTGTCTTTGAGGTCATAATAAAGGTCTTCACGGATCTCGCGGGCGTCCGTGCGAGGCAGTTTGCGGATTTCCAGAAGGGTCTTGTCGTCAGCCACCATATATTTATAATATGGAACGCCGTTGAACACAGAGGTCAGGATGTAGTAGTACATGGCCCTGAGAACCCTCGCCTCCGCTACCAGCGGTTCCTTCTCAGCTGCTGGGATGTCAGCGGCGGCGATACACTCGATGCACTCGTTACATCTCATGACTCCCATGTAGCCCTGCTTCCACATCGTGGCTCCGTACTGAGGCTTGGCCGGGGTGACTTCAAGGATCGCGTCCTTGGTCGTAGAGTTAGAATGCCAGATATCAGTACATGCCTCGGTCACGAACATGAATGAGGCAGAATAGATAGAAGACATAGGAAGGTAGCAGCCGTTAAGAGCGGATACGCACTGGGTACGGTTGCCATAGTAATTGTCTCTGTTCACAAATGAAGTCGGTTTCTCGACAAGGCTGCATGAGCAGAGGGCGGCGACACATGTCGCTATGATGATTATATATCTTTTCATACTCATTCCTTTTTAATAGCGGACCTGGACACTGAAAACGACCATTCTCGACTGAGGGTATGCGCCCATATCCACGCGGCGCAGAGTACTCTCCTCGCTGTTGGTGGACACGTCAGGGTCGAATCCGTTATACTTGGTTATAAGGAAAAGGTTCGTGCCTGAAAGGCCCAGGGTGATGTCACGCAGAGCCTTGGTCTTCTTGCTCAGGTCGAACTTGTATGTGATATTGGCGTTCTTCAGGCGCAGATAGCTGGCGTCATGGACCTGGAAGCTGCTTGGGAGCATACGGTCATCAGTTGAAGAACGAGGGATGTCCGACTCAGGGTTTCTGACAGGATGCCATGCGTCGAGCATGTATCTGTACTGGTTGGAAGCGTAAGAGCCGGCCATCGAGAGCTCGGAGTAGTTGTAGATCTTTCCTCCGATAGAGTAAGCGAAATAGATTCCGATACCGAGGTTGCCGATATGGAAGGTGTTCTGCAGACCTCCGTAAAGGACAGGGTCGGAGTTGCCAAGGTAGATAAGGTCTTCCTCGGAAACGATTCCGTCATGGTTCTGATCGACATACTTAGGATGTCCCAGAGGAGAAGCAGCGGAGGAGTTGGTCACGTATGAACGGGTGAACTTGTTACGGTCGATCTCGTCCTGGTTGTGCCATACGCCGGCGTACTGGAAACCCCAGAGGGCGTTGAGCGGATAGCCCTTCTTGTAACCGTACATCATGAATGAGGTGTTTCCAGGGCTATTGAGCACAGCCACATAGTCTTCCTGACCTATATCCTTGACTGTCTGCTTGTTATGAGTGAATGTAAACTGCGTGCTCCATCCGAATTTCTTCTTTTGGATGTTCTTTGAGTCAATCGTGACCTCGACACCGGTGTTGGATGTGCGTCCGAGGTTAGTAAGGCGGCTGTCATATCCGGTAGTCTGGATAGTCTTGAGGTTCAGCAGCAGGTCCTTGGTGTCCGAGTGGTAGCCCTCGATGGTGACTCCCAGGCGTCCCTTGAAGAAGGACATGTCCAGGGCGACATTGTAAAGAGTGGTCTTTTCCCATGTGAGGTCAGGGTTAGCTACGCGGGAAGGAAGCATCGAGGCTCCCTGCATGCCGTCGAAGAGATAACTGTCTGTCCATGTAGAGTAAGCGGCGAGGCTTCGATAGTAAGCGATAGCGTCATTTCCGGTGCGTCCGGCGCTGAGGCGGAGGGACATGTCGTCAATCCAGCGTACTCTCTTTAGGAACTGCTCGTTCTTCATCGCCCACTTGAAAGCCGCTGATGGGAAGAAGCCCCATTTGTTATTGGCTGCGAAGTTGGACGAAGCGTCAAAACGTCCGGTGGCGGTGAAGTAATATCTCTGCTTGTAATTGTAGTTGAAGCGAGCGAAGAAAGACTCCTTGACGACCTCCTCTGAGGTAGAATACGGAGTGAGGTTCTCCTTGCTCATGACTCCGGCCATGTTGTTCCATGTAAGGTCATCTGTGAGAAGACCCACAGCCTTCAATGAGAAGTAGTTGGTCTTGGTGCGGGCTGCTGAGAAACCGACAAGGGCGTCTATGACATGCGCTCCCCTGACCTTAGTCGAGTACGAGATGGTGTTCTCGGTGCTGAACTTGCGGGCGTCGCCCTCGTAGCGGTAAGCATCCGCTCCCTGGCCCTCGACCTTCTTGGGCATGTAGCTCGGCCAGAACTGATAATCATGTCTCTGGTAGATCATCACTGAGTTCTGGCTCTTGATAGTCAAGCCTTTGCAAGGGCGGATAGTGAACTCCAAAACGTCGTTCATGGTCTGCATCTCCTTGTACTTGGTGATCATCTCGATGTTCACCACAGGAGTATTGATTGCTGTACCGTTCTCATACAGAGGGTTCACGGTATCGTATGGGCCGATGATAGGAGAAAGATAAATGGCGCCGTCCCAGAAAGATGTACCTCCGATGTTCGCCTTGTTAAGGTTCTCACCACGGAAAGTGTAACTGAGCTTGAGAGCCACGGTCAGCCACTTCGCGAAATCATAGCTGATGTTGAATCGGCCGGTGATCTTCTTCATGTCGCTGCCCTTGATGATACCCTTGGTGTCATTGAATCCGAGAGCGCCGTAGTAGTTGAGCTTCTGGGCGAGCTTTCCGCTGACAGAGAGGTTATAGTTCTGATAAAGGGCCAGACGGGTGATCTCCTTCATCCAGTCAGTGTCATTAGGGAAATCGGCAGGGTCGAAACGAGGAGCGGAGTTAGGATTTATGAAATAATAACGGTCATTCATATATCTTATCAACTCGTCCTTGTTCATGATGTCAAGCTTGCGGGCTATCTGCGACACTCCCACCTCCGCCTTGGCTGTGACGCTCGGCTTAGAGGTGACACCCTTCTTCGTCGTGATGAGGATGACTCCGTTCGCTCCCCTTGAACCGTAGATGGCGGTCGAAGAGGCGTCCTTCATCACTGATATGCTCTCGATGTCCGAAGAGTTTATCTCGCCTATGTCATGCACCGCGTCGATGACTCCGTCAACGATGATCAAAGGCTCATTGGAAGCGTTGATAGAACGTGTACCGCGGATACGGATAGAAGTCTGGGCGCCAGGCTCACCTGTCGTTGACATCACGTCCACTCCGGCGATCCTTCCCTGAAGGGCCTGGTCCACTGACGTGTTCGGAGCGGAGGAGATATCCTGCATCTTCACCGTCGCGACAGATCCTGTCAGGTCGCTCTTCTTTGTCGTTCCGTAACCGATGACCACGACCTCATTCAAGGCGTCGGCGGCATCCGGAACCATGTCGATGTCAATTTTGCTTCGCCCGTCGATAACGACTTCCTGGGTCGAATAACTCAGATAAGAGAATTTGAGGATTGCGGTGCTGGCAGGGACAGTAATGGAGTATTTTCCTTCCATGTCCGTCACCACGCCGGTCTTACCGTCCGAGGTGCTGACGCCCGCTCCGATAAGCGGTTCTCCGTTCTCGTCCTTGACCGTACCCGAGATCTTAAGAGTCTGCGCGGCCGCTGAGAAAGAGAATGCCATAGATAATGACATCACCACAACAAGCAACACAGAGTCCAATTTTTTAATTAGACGCATATTATTAGTTTTACTTTGCCTCAATCAGTTTCGTGGCCCCGAGAGACCGTTTTCCACTGAATGAGCGTGTTATTACAATTATGCGGCAATATACCTATTTTTTAACAAAAA
>JAKSJJ010000130.1 GCA_024398335.1 Bacteroidales bacterium
ATATTTTCGGTGAAAGCGACCCTTCGGATACTACAAAATCGTCTTTGCCTAAGATCAAGATAGGTAAAGTCAGGATGTCTGATGACAGTAAAGTAGTGTTCTGTAGTCCTCAGGACACACTTTTCGCCAATTTATCACTCGCTGACCTGTCGTTTAACGGAAAGGTCAACACTCAGCGCCTGGAGGCGACAAAAGGCCATCTCAAGGTTGATACTCTCACTGTTTTCGGCCGTATGAAGGCGGATACTCTCGCGCTTAACCTGGAGTTACTTGAGCTTAAGGGAGATAGGAATAAATTTAATCTGGAACTAGACGCGCTTCTCAGAGCGGCCACAAGATCATTCGGAAGAGTCAGGGTTCCACTTGAGTTGAAGGCTCAGGCCCGCTGTCCGGAAGATACTCTTCTTACCGCATATGTAGATAAGTTGACCCTCGCTCTGGCCGGCATCCCTTTGGAGGCTGACGGAAGCGTGACTATGTATTCTTCCCAAAGATACGGAGTTGACCTTAACGCAGCGATAAACGCCTGCAAACTCGGGAACGTGCTTTCTCAGTACGGTCCCATATTCTGGGACGGGGCAAAGGATGTGAAGACCGACGCGGTTTTGTCTCTCACGGCAACAGCCTCCGGAGTCTATGACAAGGAAAATGATCTTATCCCCGCGATTTCAGCTGAGCTCAGGATTCCTAGTTCCACTCTTTCTTATTCGAAAATTGACAGCCCGTTTGAACTGGAGTTGAGCGCGGGAGCGAAGTCCGACGCTGGCGGAAAGTTGAACGTGAGACTTGATAAGGCTTCGGTGGAAAGTGATGACATCGTTTTCTATGCTGGAGGCGACGCTGTGGATCTTCTCGGAAAGGACCCTCTAGTGAGAGCGGACGCTGGCTTGATCGCGGATCTGGCGCCGCTTATGAGGTTCGTGCCGGACAGTCTTGGGGTGTATGCGGACGGTACCGTGACAGCGGAGCTCAAGGGAGCGTTCAGGATGTCCCAACTCGCTATCGAGAAGATAGGCGGAGCGAACATCAAGGGATATATCGCCTCCGACAACCTTGATTTCTCCATGCCTTCGGATACTCTCAGCGCCACGGTCGTAGGGCTGGGAATAGATTTCGCCGCCACCGGTGATGTGGAGAGCGAGTCTTTGGAGAAGGGAGAGAGAGTGTTTACCGTGTCAGTCGCGGCGGACAGCCTTGTCGCTGATTATAAGAAGAATATGAAGGTCAGAGGTAAGGACCTTAACATCAACGCTTTTAATTCCGCCTCTATCCTTTCTTCGCCTAAGGGAAGTGTCCATCCATTCTCTGGAAACGTATCCATTGGTCATGTGTCGCTCGTGGACGCTGATTCCACGTTCATCGCCATCAAGGATAACTCAGAGACCTTCTCCATCAGGCCTAAAGACAGCGCCAGGACTATTCCTGTCCTCTCATTTAACAGTAACACATCTCGCGCCTTCATGCGCAGCGGTGCTCAGAGAGCGGCTGTGAAAGATCTCAAACTCAATGCTGTCGCGGTCATGAACACAGCCGACCGCCAGGCAAAGCGTAAAGCCTTTGTGGATTCACTCGCGAGGGTTTATCCCGATGTCCCGAAAGATTCGCTTTTCTCTATGCTTAGAAGGCGGCATGCCCATGCGGAGGTCCCTGAGTGGATGACTGAGGAGGATTTCAAGAAGAGCGATCTGAACTTCAAACTGTCTGAGAGTCTTGCGAAATATTTCAAGGAGTGGGACATCAATGGTCGCATCGACCTTGGTAGAGCTTCGGTCATTACTCCGATGTTCCCGCTAAGGAATTCAGTGAACAATTTCAAGGGAACCTTTAATAATGACAGGGTTGACCTTGACAATATAACTATCAAGAGCGGTAGCTCTGACATTTCCGCGAGCGGAGCCGTATGGGGCCTCAGAAGGGTCCTTCTGGGAAACGGAATAGTAAACATGGATGTCAAGGTGACTTCCGATGTGCTGGATGTCAATGAGTTGATGGCGGCTATGGTGGCCGGTCAGAAGACCGACGCTGATAAGTTGGCCACTCAAAGCGCGTCTATGGATGACTCGGAGTATGAGAAGACCGTGACGTCGGTAAAACTGGACTCGGCGGATGTTTCAAACGCTTTGCTTGTAATTCCAGGAAATGTGAACGCCAAGGTGTCGCTCGAAGCTAACGCTATCAATTATTCATCTTTGGCGATTGACTGGATGGAGTCTGATATCGTCATGAAAGAGAGGTGTCTGCAGATCACAAATACTGTGGCGACCTCGAACATGGGAGATATCTACTTCGAGGGATTCTATTCGACAAAGACAAAGAAAAATATCAAGGCGGGATTCTTCCTTAACCTCGTGGATATCACCTCTGAGAAAGTTATCGACCTTATTCCTCAGGTGGATTCTATCGTCCCTATGTTGAAGAATTTCTCGGGAATGCTTGATTGTACCCTCGCGGCTACGACTTCTCTTGATGATAAGATGAATGTCGTACTGCCTTCGCTTAACGGTGTCCTGAGAATTACGGGTAAGAACTTGGAGATCAGCGAGGATGACGCTGTCTATAAACTCGCTAAGACACTTATGTTCCGCAATAAGAAGAAGGTGAATGTCAAGAAAATGTCAGTCGAAGGTCTTGTCGGAGACAGCAGAATCGAGGTGTTCCCGTTCATTTTGGATATAGATAGATATAGGGTGGCATTGAGCGGTATTCAGGGAATGGACTCTTCGTTCAAGTATCATGTGTCCGTGATAAAGTCGCCATTGATCTTTAAGTTCGGAGTGGATCTTTCCGGAACTTTCGATAACTGGAAATTCAGGCTTGGCAGAGCGAAGTACCGTAACGCCAAGAAGGTTCCTGTGTTCTCATCTGTCATAGATAAGAGCCGTGTAAGCCTTACGGAGAGCATTCATAATATCTTCCATAAGGGTGTGGATACGGCTATCAAGGAGAACGAGGCCCAGACGGATATCAATGCCTTCAAGCAGAAGACAGGGTATGTACAGGCTGTTGAGATGCCTCTTGACACCTTGAGCCTCAAGGAGACTAAGCGAATGAGGGAGATGGAGGAGCAGAGCGCCGAACTGGACAGTCTGTTGAATAAGATAGATATTTCTCACCCTGAGACTATCGATTCTTTGACATTAGTCCGTTTGAATGAGCTTGGATACGTTCTCGAGGATAAGGATGATGACGCTGATGAGTAGCCTTACTTTTTAAGGTCTTTACTTATTCTTTCTATATTAGCGCTCTTGTGGAGTTCTTCAAGGAAAGTCTCTACGGAGCGCTTTTTATATGTATTTTTTAAACTGTGTACACATCCGGACATGATGTGAAGCCCCTCATCAAGAGGAAGAAATCTCAGCGACGGCCTGTCCCATGCCGCGAGCGGGGTAGCGATCGCCGCTAGAAAACTTCCTTGAACTATGCTGGACATGGTTTCCTGGTCATTCATCTCCATGAAGATTTCCAACTCTTTTGTATTGATGCCGACGAGACGGTCAACGCTCTTTCTCGCTTGGAGTTCCCGTCCCGGTATGATAAGCTTCTGTGTACGGATGTCTTCCAAGGTCAGAGAGGACTTTTGCGCCAGAGGATGGTCCTTCCTTACAAGTACGCCAAGGCTTGTCCTGAACAAGACCTCTGATTCGATATCGTCGATATCGTCAAACACCTTGTATGTGAGCGCGAGGTCGATTTCCTTGTCTCTTAGCATTTTCAGAAGGTCGCTTTCTGGCCTGGAATACAATTTCAGCTTTACTCCTGGGTACGCTTTATTATACGAGAGGACAGCGTTCGCCAATAGTCCTTGGAAGGATTGGGTAGTTCCTATCTTGAGAGTTCCGCTCACGCCTTTTTGCAGATCTTTCATCCTGTCTGAACATGCGAGCGAGGACTCCATGGTCTTCTTTGCTAGCGGAAGTAGTTCTTCTCCCGCTTCGGTCAGTCTGACACTATGGGGACTACGCTCAAAGAGTTGAACGTTAAGTTCGTCTTCAAGACACTTAATCTGCTGGGACAGAGTGCCTTGGGTGATATAGAGCTTCCTTGCGGCCTCCGAGAAGTTCAGTGTGGTTGCCACGTTGACAAAGAATATGAGCTGCCTAAGTTCCATGTTTTATATATTGGCATCTTCAATAGCAAAGATAGATAAATAATAATACAAATCAATAAATATGTATTGTTGTGTATCTACCTTTGTGTCGCAAGATAAAACAATAGCAGCATAAAAGTAATGTAACCACCAAAAAAGTGGAAAATCGGTACGAGTTGTTCTTTTGTATCACTCTGTTAACTTGTGGTTTTGTGAGCGGGGCAGCCGAGAGGCTTCCCCGCTTTTAATATTCTCCACAAAAAAAAGCCACCCGATAGGTGGCTTTCTCTGAGATAGGCTTATTTTAGTTCGCCTTCAAGCTTTCATCGTGTACAGGAACATCTGCCGAGTTCTCTGGACGATGGGTGTTTGTGAAACTGAAGACAGGCTCCGATTCGATAAACTGAGTCTTGACGATGGCGCTGCTGCTAGCGTCAGTCTTGTACCATGTCCAGTCACTCTCAGTCACGGTATACTCTCCGCTAGGGATGCCCTTGACAGTGACTTCGTCCCACTCAGCATCCGTGCCCCTGATTATCACCTTCTGCTTGAAATTACCTGAAACGGACTTTATGAAGTAGATGGCGTTCTCGCCAGGGATGAGACCCTGTCTTCTTATCTTGATGGTGCGAAGCTCATATCCGAGAACAAGAGCGAGATACTTAGTCTGGAGTGAGGTGTTTGTGGAGATGTCTCTTACGCTGTAGGTAGGATGGAACTCCTTGATAGCTGAGCGGTAGCGCTCGACCTCTCCTGTCGTGTTGAGGCGTGTACCGTTAGCATAGTTAGGATCGTTATCCATGTAGTCCTCTACCCAGTAAAGCTTGTCGTGCGCGTAAGGGTATTCGCTCAGGTCCATTGAAGAAATGTCAGGGACTGAGATCTTCGTGTTCTCGCCTGTGGTGTAGATGTCGTCTCCTGCGCTCTCCGCTGAGTTGCTGTAGAAACCGAATGGATTGGATGTGTTAATAACGAAGTTGATGGTAGCGGTGCCTGTGCTGCCGTTCTCCTGTCCGAGCCATACGCCGCCGCCAAAGCCCGCTGAACCGTTAGCAGGATC
>JAKSJJ010000131.1 GCA_024398335.1 Bacteroidales bacterium
AACCGGAGCTACCTTTGAGGAAAACGCCTATCTCAAGGCTATAGCCGTCTATAAGGCAACAGGCGAGGCAAGCAGAGCCGACGACGCCGGACTGATGGTCGAGGCACTTAACGGCGAACCCGGTGTGTACTCGGCAAGGTATGCCCCCGGCGGACACGATGTTTCGGATAAGGAGAAGCCCGCGCTCCCTGATCGGGGGGGAGGAAAATCTCCGGCGGAGGTGCTGGACTCATTGGCCTCCGGACGAGGTTCCCTTGGCGATGGCGTGGATTCTTTGGCGAATGGGTTGGACTCTTTGGCAAATGGCCTGGATTCATTGGCGAATAGCCTGGATTCTCTTGTCGCCGCTGACACTATCCCGGCATTGGACACCACCAAGATAGGTTTTTTGCAGGCCTTTAAAAATGTGCGCGTGTTCAGGAAGAAGATGCAGGTAAGGTGCGACTCCCTGGCATATTGCGACCTGGATTCTCTTGCTCGTCTTTACGATAACCCTACTATATGGAATGAGGGTAATCATCAGTATAACGCGGACAGCGTCTATGTCGTTGTGAGAAATAGCGCCATCGACAAGGCGAACCTGATGTCTAACGCCTTCATCCATATCCAGGAGGATACTCTGCACTATGACCAGATCAAGTCAGCGGAGATGACGGCATATTTCGATGAGGACGGAGCCCTCAAGCGTTTTGACGCTTTGGGAGGAGCCCAGGCTCTCTTCTATCTGGAGGAGAACGATGTCCTGGCGACTGTCAATAAGAAGGAATGTAAGATGCTCTCCGCCACATTCAAGGAAGGCGAAATACAGAGGGTGTACTATTTCGAGGAGATAAAGAGCGACGGCTATCCGGTCGTGCAGATGACCCGTGAAGATCAGACCCTCAAGGGCTTTAACTGGCAAGGTGAGCGCCGTCCGAAGGGACCGGAGGATATTTCCTCCAGGACGCTTCGCCCAAGTCAGAGGTCCCATTACGCCAAAGTTCCTCATGCCGAGTTTGTCCAGACAGAGAAGTATTTCCCTGGATACATGAAGGACGTGTACGCCCAGATCGCCTACAGGGATTCGATGAGGGCCGTGCGTCAGAGAGAAAGGGACGAGGCTCAGCGCAGGGCGGAGGAAGAGAAGGCGGCGATGGCCCAGGCGGCCGCGGACAGCCTTAGTTCGGCCGTTGACTCCTTGGCAGGAGCGGCTCTGGAAGGTGACCTCCAGTCGTCTGCGGACAGCGTCGAGGTGAGAGTCCCTGCCGTGACGGATGCTCCTGACACGCTCGCCACCCCTGACGGATACAGGAAAGAGACTACGGAGATAGAGGTAGTTCCTCGTGATACAACGTCCACGGTCGCCGGTCCTGCTCCAGGACCTACTAAGGAGGAACTGAAGGCTCAAAAGAAAGAGCAGGCTCGCTTAAAGAAGGAGCAGAAGGATAAGGAGCGGGAGGAAAAATGGGCGGCCCAGGACGCTAAGGTCGAGCTCAAGGCGAAAAAGCGCGCCGAGAAAAAGGCCGCTAAACTGCGTAAGAAGAAACTCGCCGCCATCAAGGCCGCGATGAAAAACGAGCAGAAAGAACTCGCCGAGCTTGAAAGGTACCGCGAGAAGTACCGCAAAGAAAAAGACCGCCTCGAACAGAAGGCGGCCTCCTCTAAGAAAAACCGTAAGGATAAAAAGTCTAAAGAGGCCCCTGATGATAAGCCTCAGGGACCTGAAATGCTATCTAGCGTAGAGACTCAGAATATTTAGGATAACCTTTGATGCCGCCTCCATGCTCTGGAGAGGCACGTACTCCAGTTTTCCGTGGAAGTTGTGTCCACCTGCGAAGATATTAGGGCAAGGAAGGCCCATGAATGAGAGGTTGGCTCCGTCTGTGCCTCCTCTGATAGGCTGGACCTTGGCCTTTATACCTTCCATCTCCATTGCTTTGATGACCTTCTCGACGATATGGAAATGAGGTTCGACCTCTTTTCTCATATTATAATATTGGTGTCTTATCTCGACAGTGGCTGTTCCCTCGCCGTATTTGTCGTTGATGAAATCCGCGCAGCGCTGCATGACTGCCTTCTGCTTCTGGTGCAGGTCGATGTCGTGGTCACGCAGAATGTATGAGAAGCTGGCGTTCTCTACTGAGCCCTTGAAGGAAACGAGGTGATAGAAGCCTTCGTAATTCTGTGTGTGCTCAGGTCTTTGGGCGTAAGGAAGCAGGCTGTTGAACTCCATACCTATAAGAATAGCGTTAAGCATCTTTCCCTTAGCGTAACCCGGGTGGATGTTACGGCCCTGGATTGTCACGGTAGCCGCGGCAGCGTTGAAGTTCTCGTACTCGAGTTCTCCGATAGCGCCTCCGTCCATGGTATAGGCGTATTTCGCTCCGAATTTCTTGACGTCGAATTTAACCACTCCTCGTCCGATCTCCTCGTCAGGGGTGAAGCCGATTTTGATTTCTCCGTGCTTGAATTCCGGATGAGACATGACGTACTGGACCGCGTCCATGATCTCTGCGACTCCCGCCTTGTCGTCGGCTCCCAGAAGGGTCGTTCCGTCGGTGGTGATCAGTGTCTGTCCCTTATAGTCAAGCATCTCAGGGAAGTCCTCAGGGCTGAGCATCAGGCCCTCGACTCCTTTAAGGGCGATGGCTGAGCCGTCGTAATTTTCAATGATCTGGGGTTTGATGTCCGCTCCAGATGCGTCAGGGGCGGTATCAACGTGGGCGATAAAGCCTACGGCAGGGATGTCCTGCTCAGGGCAGTTTGAAGGGATGGTGGCCATCACGTAGCCCCACTCATCGAGGCTGGCCTCTACGCCCATCTCGAGCAGCTCGTCCTTGAGCATGCCCAGAAGCTTAAGCTGTTTTGCCGTTGAAGGCTGGGTCTGGGAGTTGTCGTCAGACTGAGTGTCAACCGCGACATAGCGCAGGAATCTGTCAAGTATGTTTTCCATGTCTGTTATTCTGCTTTATTGTTAGACGTCTTTACTTTCATCGCCGCGAGGATGATGAAGATGACTAGGGCGATGTAAGGGAATATGGCGATAGAGTCGGCGCCGGAGGCGATTTTGCCGTCAGCGACAGTGTTCCATCCTTCGAGCCAGAGGTCGGCTCCTGTGAACTTGAGCACAGCGCTCACTACTCCCATGAGGGCTCCGCCGGCGATGAATCCAGAGGCGATGAGGGTACCTTTGTCAAGGCGTGCGGTATTAACGGCGGCGTCTTTGCTTCTGGTGCTTACAAACCAAGAGATCGCTCCACCTACAAGGAGAGGGAGGTTGAGGTCAAGAGGAATGAACATGCCAAGGCAGAAGGCGAGGGCCGGTACTTTGCAAAGTGTCAGGGCGATAGCGATCAGGGCGCCTATTCCGTAGAGAAGCCAAGGGGCGTTTCCTCCATTCATCATAGGCTGGATGACAGCGGCCATCGCGTTAGCCTGAGGGGCTACAAGGGCGTTGTCTCCTGTGAATCCGTATGTCTTGTTAAGCACGAGCATGACGCCTGCCACAGTGGCCGCGGCTACAAGAGTGCCGACAAACTTCCATGTCTCCTGCTTAGCAGGGGTTGATCCGATCCAGTATCCTATCTTGAGGTCGGTGATGAACGCTCCCGCAACTGAAAGGGCGGTGCAGACTACTCCGCCGATGAGCATGGCGGCTACCATCCCGGCGTTGCCTTTAAGTCCGCAGGCTACCAGCACGAGGGCTGTGATGATAAGAGTCATGATAGTCATTCCGCTGACAGGGTTGCTGCCCACGATGGCGATGGCGTTAGCCGCCACTGTCGTGAAAAGGAATGAGATGAGGGCCACGATGAGTACGCCGATGATGGCTTGCCACCAGTTCACGATACCTCCGAAGGCGAAGAACGCGAACACCGCGAGAAGGGTTATGGCTATGCCGCAGACGACGATCTTCATGGAGATGTCCTTCTGTGTACGCTCAACTCCCTGCTCACCTGCGCCAGGCTTCTTGCTGAACTCAGAGGCCGCGAGAGACACGGCGCTCTTGATGACTCCGAATGACTTGATGATACCTATGATGCCCGCAGTCGCGATACCTCCGATACCTATATGTCTCGCGTACTCCTTGAAAATCTGCTCAGGGCTCATCTCGGAGATAGTCGTCGCGATGCCGGTGCCCATGAGGTCGATCACGCTATTTGGCCATATAAGGTTCATCACAGGGATGATGACCAGCCATACGAGGAAAGATCCGCAGCAGATGATGAACGCGTATTTAAGTCCAACGATATAGCCCAGTCCGAGCACGGCGGCTCCTGTGTTGAGCTTGAGGACGACCTTCGCCTTGTCCGCTACTACCGCGCCCCAGCGTGTGACGGCGGTGGAGACTGTCTCGCCCCATGCGCCGAAGGTGGAGATGACAAAGTCGTAAAGTCCTCCGACAAGACCCGCGAGCACCAGTGTACGTGCGCTGTCGCCTGAACCCTCGCCGCTGATGAGCACCTGGGTGGTGGCTGTAGCCTCAGGGAAAGGATACTTGCCGTGCATCTCCTTCACGAAATACTTTCTGAAAGGAATGAGGAAGAGGATTCCGAGCACGCCTCCAAGAAGAGACGAGAGTACCATCTGGGTGTAGTTGACCTCAAGGCCGAGGATGTAGATGGCCGGAAGGGTGAAGATAGCTCCCGCCACGACGGCGCCTGAGCAGGCTCCGATAGACTGGATCATCACATTCTGTCCCAGCCCCTCTTTCTTGCCGAGGGCTCCGGAGAGACCTACTGCTATGATGGCGATAGGAATCGCGGCTTCGAAGACCTGGCCGACCTTCAGACCGAGGTAGGCGGCGGCCGCTGAGAATACAATTGTCATCACTATACCCATGCAGACGGAGTA
Source organism: Bacteroidales bacterium (assembly GCA_024398335.1). Taxonomy (GTDB): domain Bacteria; phylum Bacteroidota; class Bacteroidia; order Bacteroidales; family UBA932; genus Cryptobacteroides. The sequence continues at coordinate 4,834 of JAKSJJ010000131.1, forward strand.
GGCGGTGACTTCAGGGAAATTTTTCTTCGGGGAGAGAAGAGGGATGTACTCCTCTCCTTTTTTCAATTCTCTGCCGGCGTTCTCCGGCAATGATTTAGGTTCGTTTGCCATATATTATATATGTATATATCCTTACAAAGATAGCGACTTTCCAGAAAAAGAGAAAAAACATAAAAATATTTCAAAAAAAGATGAAAAATATTTGGAGGTAAAGAAAAAGTGCGTATCTTTGCAGCCCGTTTGAGAAGAAACGGTAAGTTCATTGACAATATTGAGAGAGATAACGAGGTAAAGAAGAATTATGAGATTAG
>JAKSJJ010000132.1 GCA_024398335.1 Bacteroidales bacterium
TTCCCGTTAATGTAAATCGCGCCCTAATCCTTTAGGGCGCTTTTTTGTTCAAGAATCACACGAAAAAGTGAATATAGAGGATAGGGTATGATCCGCAATCTCGTGGACGGTTATGAGCCGCGGTAGAGTGGCGGAGCTATAGCAGCAAACTGAATATGTGGAAGGCGCAGAAGGCGACGAGCCATGCGAGGACCAGGGAGTGGACAACTGTGAAGGCCGCCCATTTCCACCCGATTTCCTTTTTTAGCGTATTTACAGTGGCGATACAAGGGAAATAAAGCAGCACGAAAAGCATGAAGGCCAGGGCTGAGGCTGTCGTGAAATCTCCGCTTGAGCGCATCGCCTGGGCGAGCGATCCTTCGTCATCCTCCGCATGGTAGAGTATGCCCATGGTGCTGACGATCGCTTCTTTTGCGGGAAGTCCGGTGATAAGGCAGACGTTCATCTTCCAGTCAAAGCCGAGGGGCTTGGTCACGGGAGCGGCCGCTTTTCCCACGGCGGCGAGGTAAGAGTTCTCTTTCATCTGTCCGCCCTGGGTCTTGTCAGAAGGGAAATACTCCAGAGCCCAGATGATCACCGAGGCCGCGAGGATCACGGTCGTGATCTTCTGCAGATAGTCAGCGACCCTTTCCCAGATATGGTGTCCGGAGTTTCTCCAAGTCGGACGACGGAAAGGCGGAAGCTCAGACACGCAGTCTCCGTCAGGTTTGCGGAAGTACTTCGTATGCTTCATCATGAAGGCGAAAAGGATGGACAGGAGTATGCCCGTGGCATATATTCCTATCATCACCAGGGCTTTGTACTTGACAAAGAACGCGGCGACGAAGAGCATATAGACCGGGAGTCTGGCGGAGCAGGACATGAACGGGATCATGAGCATTGTCAAGGTCCTGTCTTTCTTGTCATCAATCGTTTTAGCGGCCATAATCGCCGGCACGTTACATCCGAAGCCTAGAAGCATAGGGACGAATGATTTGCCGTGGAGTCCGACAAGGTGCATCATCTTGTCCATTATATATGCCGCTCGGGCCATATATCCGCTGTCTTCAAGCAGAGAAAGGAAGAAGAACAGAATGATGATATTCGGCAGGAAGGCTATGACGGCGCCTACGCCCTGTACTATGCCGTCGCTGATAAGGCTTGTCAGCCACCCCGGGTTCCATGAGCCCCTGATCCATGCTCCAAGAGCGTCAACCCCGCTCTCAATCCACCCCTGAGGGTAGGCTCCGAGGGTGAAGGTCGCCTGGAAAACAAGGAAAAGTATCAGTACCATAAGCGGCAGTCCCAGCCATTTGTGGGTCAGGACGGCGTCTATTTTCTGCGTCCGGCTGTGGTCGGAGTTGTCGTTGCTGTGGCGCATGGTCTCCCTCAGGGCTCCGTTGATGAATCCCCAGCGGGCCTTGCGTATAAGGGCCGAGGAGTCCTCCCCGAACGCTCTTTGCAGGTATGCCCGGCTTTTTTCCGCCTGAGAGAGTATCTCGTCGGAGTTTTCGAGCTCTTTTACATACGGCAAGATATAATCCTCGTTTTCGAGCAGTCTCACGGCTATATATCTGTCTGTGCAGAAATCCCCGCCCTTGTGGGTCTTATGGAGCAGTCCTCGCAGGATGTCGATTTCCTCCTCCACGTCGGTTCCGTATGGCACCTCTATGTTCCTGAACCACTCATGCTCCTTCTCGAAGACCTCGATTATACGCTCGAAGATGATTCTTTTACCTCGCTCGGAGTCCATGTCCGCCGGAACTACCGGGAAACCGAACAGTTTTTCGAGTGTGGCGTAATCGACGGAGTGATCGGTAGCGAGCAGCTTCTCGTAGTTCTCAAGGGCCATCACCGTCTTGACGTCCATGTCTATGAACTTGGTGGCGGGGTAGAGTGTGTCTTCCAGATGGGTGGAATCGACAAGATTGACCACCACGTCCGGTTTGACGTCCATTATCGAGGATACCTCGCTGACGAATGTGAAATGTATGCAGTAGTCGCCGAAGGTGACAGTCTCGTCCACGAATGACCCGTGAAGACGGTAAACGGCGGCTTTAATAATTTTTTTTGACTCACCTGCTCGTGCCAGCTGGCATGCGGCGCAATTTCCATCACAGAATGTGTACATTTTCCTTGCTTGTTATTTGTGGGCCTGCTAAGGTCCGGCTCGCCGCGAAGATAACGCTTTTTGGGAGTACCTTGCTTATTTTGTTGCATGCAAGGGCGAAATTCAGTAATTTTGTTAATTGAAATTGAATTGGAAAGATGAAAAATTTATTGTTTACTACTATCGTGACGCTTTGTGCTTTGGCCTCATGCAACCAGGCTGGCCCTGTGCTTCAGAACCCTATCTCGGATTTGTGGTATGCGGACCCTGAAGCTATCGTATATGATGGCGAATATTGGATATTCCCTACCTGGTCCCAGCCATTTGATGACCAGGTGCATTTCGACGCGTTTTCCTCAAAGGATCTGACAAACTGGACAAGGCATGAGAACATTCTTACCCAGGAAGGGTGCAAGTGGATAAGAAGGGCGCTCTGGGCCCCTGCGGCCATGGAGCACAACGGCCGTTATTATCTTTTTTTCTCGGCTAATGACATCCACGAAGGAGAACATGGCGGCATTGGCGTGGCCGTGGCGGATAAACCTCAGGGACCGTATGTGGATTTCATCGGTGAACCTCTCATCGGCGAAATCATCAACGGGGCTCAGCCTATAGACCAGTGCGTGTTCAAGGATGATGATGGCACGATTTATTTCTACTATGGTGGCTGGAAGCATTGTAATATGGGTGTACTTGACGAGAGTTTGACTAAGTTCGTGCCTTTCGAGGACGGTTCGCTCTTCAGGGAAGTCACACCTCAGAACTATGTCGAGGGTCCGTTCATGCTCAAGCGTAACGGGAAATATTATTTCATGTGGAGTGAGGGCAGGTGGACAAGAAATGACTATAAGGTGGCGTATGCTATCTCAGACAGCCCATACGGACCATTCGAGCGTGTGGCTACGATTCTTGAGGAGGATCCTGAGATCGGCACGGGCGCCGGCCATCATTCCGTTATCAAAGGCAAGGGAGAGGATGAATATTACATAGTATATCACCGTCATCCGCTTGGTACGACCGACGGTAATCACCGCGTCTTGTGTATAGACAAGCTGGAATTCGCCGAAGACGGCACTATCATTCCGGTTGTGATGACTAAGTAATGAAGTCGGGAAAGACTATAAACGAAAAGCAACTACCTGGAAATCAGATAGTTGCTTTTTCTTGATGTCGGGGTACTCCGACTCGAACGGAGGACCACCTGGTCCCAAACCAGGTGCGCTAGCCAACTGCGCCACACCCCGATTGTTTCCTTTTGGGACTGCAAAGATAAGTCGCTTTTTTAAATTCCCAAAATTTTTTGAGATTTTTTGCATAACTTTGGCTCGTTATGATTCAAGCAAAAGGTATAGAGAAGTCTTTCGGCGATTTAAAGGTGCTGAAAGGGATAGATTTTTCAATAGAAAAGGCGGAAGTCGTCGCCATAATGGGCGCCAGCGGAGCGGGTAAATCCACCCTTCTGCAGATTCTCGGGACCCTGTCGACCCCGGATTCAGGCAGTCTAGTCATTGACGGGACCCCCGTTCTGGGACTCGGCGCGAAGGAATTGTCCTCTTTCCGTGGCAAGAAGATAGGCTTTGTGTTCCAGGCTCATCACCTTTTGCCGGAGTTTAGCGCTGTGGAGAACGTGATGATACCGGCGCTGATAGCCGGAGTGAGCGCCTCCAAGGCCCGCGCAAAGGCGGAGAAGCTTCTCGCGGAGGTTGGACTCGGCGCTCGTCTGAGCCATAAGCCTTCGCAGCTTTCCGGAGGAGAGCAGCAGAGGGTGGCGATAGCCAGGGCCCTTATCAACGATCCCGCGGTTCTGTTCGCTGACGAGCCTTCAGGCAACTTGGATTCCGTCACAAAGGCTGAAATCCACCAGCTTTTCTTCGATTTGAGAGAGCGTCTGGGTCAGACTATAGTGATAGTGACCCACGATCCTGAGCTAGCGTCTCTTTGCGACCGTACGCTCAACATGAAAGACGGACTTTTCGTTTAGACTCTCATGGGCGAATTCCGTTTCAAACGCTTTACAGTAAAGAACGAGCGTTCCGCGATGAAGGTCAATACGGATGGAGTCCTTCTCGGGGCGGCGATGACCGTCCTGCCTACGGATTCACGCCTTCTTGACATCGGTACTGGAACGGGTACTATCGCTCTTATGGCCGCCCAGCGCCTGAGCGATATGCGCCCCTGTGATACTCCAGAGCCCTTTTTTATAGATGCGATAGACATTGATGAGCCCTCCGCTACAGAGGCGGGAGAGAACTTCGCCGCTTCGCCGTGGGCGTCTTCTTTGCGCTCGGTCCTCTGCGATCTGAAGGACTATCGTAGCGACGGGAAATATGACCTTATATTCTCGAATCCGCCGTATTTTGATGACTCCCTCGTGAACCCTTTCGCAAGGGAGTCTTCCGCCCGCCATACGCTGACCTTGTCTTACAGGGAAATATTCCTTTTCGCCTCGGAGAATCTATCGCCTGAGGGCCGCGTGGCCCTTGTGCTTCCGACGGATTGCTTCGCGCGCTTGTGCAGGGAGGCTCGCTCTCGTGGTCTTTTCCTTCAAAGGGTGCTGCGCATAAGGACTACTGCCAAGAAGCAGCCCCTTCGCATGGTCGTGGAGTTCTCCCGCTCCCGCAATGAAAGCCCGGTAGAGGAGCTTCTGACCATGCAAGAAAATGGCCGATATACTGATGAGTATACCGGCCTAGTGAAGTTTTTCTATATGTTTTGTTAAAGGAAGTCCTTTATTTGTGCTCTGGACGGGCTCCTTCAGGACGCTGACCGCCTTGTGGCCTCTGGCCTCCCTGAGGATGCTGTCCCTGACCATGAGCGTTTCCGCCCTGAAGTCTTGAGAACTGGTTGCAGCGGAAATTCTCCTCCGCTACGAAGAGCTTTGCTACCTTGGCCGCAGAGAGTGCTTTATTGAACTCTTTCTGCGCCTGGAGAGGAAGAGCCGCGCTGTTGGCCTTCGCTTTGAGGTAAGCGTCCAGAAGAGAACTGATCTC
>JAKSJJ010000133.1 GCA_024398335.1 Bacteroidales bacterium
TTCAGGACCAGATTCTGAATGAGGAACTCGGAGAACTTACCACCGCGGACGAGAGTACAGAGGAGGCCGACTCCATAAAAATCGCCTCTATTGTCTCCCACAAGATATTCGGAGACGGAGAGGTGTTGGAGATAGGAGAAAACGACTCTTGCAAGGTCCTTTTCTACTCAGGAAAGGTGCGCTTTCTCAGAGCATCTTCGCTCGAGCTCAAGAAAAATATCTTATAATCTTGTCCTCGCCCAGGCCATGACAGCGGCCGGAGCCTGCTCGTTTGCCAGACGCTCCGCCATATAGTCCATGTAAGGGGCCACATGGGAGAAGAACAGCTTATACCCCTCGCAAAGGGCGTTAAGGCCCGTCTGGCCCGCTTCTGTGGTATTGAAGCGGTGTTTTGGGCATTCGCCGTGGCAGCTCTTCAGCCACTGGCATCGCATGCAGGTCACAGGCAGATCGTTCCTCTTCCCTATTCCGAACTTTATCTGCTTGGCTGAGCTCATCATCTCGCCAAGGTCATCTGTCGCGATGTTCCCGAGTTTATACTCAGGATAGACGAAATGATCGCAGCAATAAACGTCGCCGTTATGCTCTATGATACTGTTTCCGCCACATGTCGGAGCATACACGCATGTGCCCGGGGCCGCGCCTACCCAGCCCGCCAAAGTCGAGTCGAAAAGGTTGACATAGTATCGCCCCACGTCATTAAGCACCCAACGGTCGAAAATGTCGCACATGAACTTGCCGAAGCCTATCGCGGGCACTGACCATGGCGCCAACTTCGCCCCCTCGCGTGAAGGATCGACAATGATAGGACGCCCGCCCTTGTTCTCCTTGCCCGACGCCGTCAAAGGATTGACCACAGGCTCCCCTCCCTGCATGAACTGCATGAAATGTGACCCTATGCTCTTCAGGAGCTCATCCACCTGGACGCCCCTGCCCGACGACTCCTTGTTCACGGTGGTCATGGTGTTGTATTTCACCCCGGCGCGGTACATCATCTCTATGCCCCGCATGACCCTCTCCCATGTAGGAGCGCCTCCCTTATCCTTGCGATAACGGTCGTGAAGGTCCCGAGGGCCATCGCTGCCCACGCCCACCAGGAAATCCTCGTCCCTGAGGAATGAGGCCCACTCCGGGGTCATAAGGGTCGCGTTGGTCTGGATAGTGTTCTGTACCTGTCTGCCAGGGGCCGCCTCGCGCTCGAACCTTAGCGCCGCCTTGTAAAAGTCCAGCCCCGCGGTCATAGGCTCGCCTCCATGCCAGTTGAATGTCAACGGAGCGTCCTGAGGGCAGGCCTGCACATCGCGGAATATGCACGTGCGAAGCATTTCCAGGCTCATCCTGGGCTCTTTCCCGCCATATATGAGGGACTTATCCAGATAGTAGCAATAAGCGCAATCCAGGTTGCAAATAGACCCCACAGGCTTTATCATGAGGTTAAACACCGGCGAGGAGGCGATCCTCGCGGCGTCTTCCAAGGTGATCGTGTCTTTATATGAAGGGCCCATACCTGTTGATAAATGTGTGAATATTAAATCCGTTTACCAATACGCGAATATAGATGAAATCTATATCTTCGCCAAGACATAAAAAACTATAACCAGATGAGACACATCGGTATCACCACATTATCCCTGCTCGCATGCTCATGCGCGCTCCTTTTCTCATGCCAGAAACCTCCTCAGGAAGAGGATAAACCTTCCGAGAAGAAAATCTCTGTCACGCTCGAGGCGAGGGCCAGCTCTTCGCTTTCCGCATGGAGCGCAGGCGATCAGGCCGCTTTCTTTGTAGAGCAGGCAGACGAGAAACCACTGCTCGCGAAAGCCGCTAACGACGGAAAAGCCAATGAATTCACCCTCGAGGCCACTATCGCCCCTGGAAAGCACTCCATCTATGGATTCTCCCCTGCGTCCGCCTTCAAAGGCTATATCGAGGAGAACACCGTCAAGCTCGAGATCCCTTCGACCCAGACCCCTACCCTGGAAGGCTTCGACCCTGCCGCCGACCTTCTTATCATGACCCCAGCTACAGTGGAGACCACAGCCTCTGACAGCAAAGCGAGCGTCAGCGGAGCTAAGTTCACAGCCCTTGCCGGCGGACTCGAAATCGTCCTTGAAGACAACACAGGAAGAGACCTGCTTAAAGGCCAGAAGGTCACAGAAGTCGTAATCAACACTCCAGGAAAGGCCATTTGCGGCGTTCAGGGCATAGACCTTAAGCGCTTCAAGCCGAACACTTGGGAGAGCGAGGGCGAAAGCGTCAGAGTCTCTACTGGAGCCGATTTCACGGTAGATGGCGTTAAGGCTGTCAAGGCGGCTCTCGCGCCTTGCGTTCTGGAGGCGGGCGCTGCGAAAGTGCTTATCCAGACCCAGGACTACAGCATCGAGAAGACACTGGACGAAGCTGTGACTATCACTAAAGGCGTTGTCAGCACCGTGAAGATTGGAATCACAGCGGCTGACCTTGGCGAGACCAGCGAGTTCAGCGGCGGCGACGGAAGCGAGGCTTATCCTTTCCTTATCAGCTGCGCGGAGGACCTTTGCAAGCTCGCCGAATATATCAACGACGCTTCGAAAGCCAACGATTTCAAGACCAAGCGTTACCTCCAGACCGAGGACATCGATCTTTCCTCAGTCAAGAATTTCACCCCTATCGGACTGACTACATCCAATAACTTCAGGGGCGTTTACGACGGAGCTTCGCACCATATCCGCAACTTCCATATCGACAACACCGACGTGCGTCCTAGCGCGCTTTTCGGCAACGTAGGAACAGGAGCGCTCATCAAGGATATCATCATGGATGACGTCAACATCAAGAGCACCTCTTACTACAGCGCCGCCTTTGTCGGATATCTCTACAACGCTACTATCTCAGGCTGCTCTTTCACAGGAAGCGTATGGAGCACGGGAACAGTCTCGAACGTATCCTACGCGGCGGGTATCGCCGGGCGCGCGGAGGGCTCGACCATAGAGAACTGCGTCTGCTCAGGTAATGTCACCACGACTTCGAACCATGTCGGAGGAGTCGTAGGAGACGCCGCGAGCTGTAAGGTCATAGGCTGCCGTCTGAGCCAGGGCTGCGCCGTTCATGGAAGCTACTACAGCGGCGGAGTCGTTGGCGTGGCGACAGGTGACGGCAGCGAGATCAGAGGCTGCGTCTGCGACGGTCAGGTCAGCGCCCAGAACTGGAACTGCGGAGGTATCGCGGCGGCCATCTATCAGGGTCTCGTGGACTCATGCGTACAGACAAGCAAGTCCATGATTTCCGCCAGACTCCAGAACGCCGGAGGTATTCTCGGAAGCATCGTTACAGGCAGCGCGACCGGCAGCGAAAAGAAGGCCGTCGTGAACAACTGCGCGGCCTACGGAGACATCTACGGACAGTATGAGGTAGGAGGTGTCATCGGTTACGCCAGCGCGGGCAACGCCGGCAATGAGATCGAGGTCAGCAACTGCGCATACATCGGAGGCGAGCTAGTAGCCCAGGGAATCAATGCGTACAACTACTCCCTCATCGGAGGCGTAGTGGGATATTTCCACGGAAACGGCTCCACAAAGATGGTCAACTGCTACAGCCGTCCAGCATGTATCACCTCAGTGATGACAGGTACAGGCGGAGTAGGCGGAGTCGTTGGTTATCAATCATCTGTGACCAATTATATAGACAATTGCTACAGCACCGTGACAGGCTCTGACGTACTCTATCAGAACGCCCCTATCACAAGCTCAAGCCTCTCTTTCTACGGCAGCGTCATCGGCCGCTGCTCCGTGGCTTCCCCATACAAGCACTGCTTCTATGACTCAAGCCTCAGGATGGGCGGAAAGGGCAGCCTCGAGCAGGCTGGCGACTGCCAGGGTATCAGCGGAGCCAAGTTCACTGACGGAAGCCTGCTCACCCTCCTCGGAGACGGCGCTTCCCAGGCCTCTTCGACTACCGGTATCAAGTGCTCCGCATGGGTTAAGGGAGCGGACAACTTCCCTACCCTCGAAGCTCTGCCTGCCAACCCTTGGCCAGCAGGAGCTACCAAGCTCAGAGTCAGCATCATAGGTGACTCCATTTCAAGTTTTTATGGATGGATGCCTTCAGGCTATACGGCCCACTATCCTAACACCAACAACTGCGATGTGACTTCCGTTGACAAGACATGGTGGTATAGGCTTATATACTCATACATGCAGAACGCCAAGCTGGACATGAACATCTCCTTCTCCAACTCTACCGTCACTCAGAACCAGGACAGCGCCAACGTGGGCCAGTACTGGTACGGACACGACTTCTGCAGCCGTTTCGTAGAGTGTCACGGTATGGGAAGACCTGATGTCATCGTCATCCACGGAGGTACAAATGACTACGGTCACAACTACGGAGAAGAGCTCGCTCCGGGCATCCCGATGAGAAGCGAGACCATGCCTTCTCAGAGCGTGATGGACGGCTTCTACGCCGCCGCTGACGCATGCACCACTAACGAGGCGGCGGAGGCTCTTCCTTACAATACCTTCTGCGCCGCGTACGTCAAACTCGTGCGCATGATGAAGGTCCGCTACCCTGACGTGAGGATAGTCTGCATCATCGGAGACTCCGTCACTCCAGGCATACAGCAGGTCATCAAAAATGTCGCCGAGCACTACGACGCGAGGGTCGTCGATCTTCTCGCTCTGGCAGGTTTCAGAGAGAACACTTACGTCACGAAATATGACGCCGGAAAAGTCCATCCGAACGCTAATGGAATGGACTATATGGCACGCAAAATCTACACCGAGCACGGCGCTTGGATGGAGCGTAGATAAGACCTTGCGAAACTCGATTCAGTCCCGGGGATTTTAGTGCCTCGGGACTGTTTTCATAAAAATTCTAGCGAAAATAGCATGTTAACAAAAATGTTATACGTGTAAACACTATTGTTTTATTTATTGTGCTATAAAGAATTAAAACCATATCAGAGAAAGAATGAAGGTACTTGTTGTAAATGGCAGCCCAAAGGGTGAAAATTCGATCACTCTCCACACTTGCCTCTATCTGAAGGAGCATTTTCCACAGATTGAATGGTCATTTTTAGACGCCGGAAGAAAGATAAAACA
>JAKSJJ010000134.1 GCA_024398335.1 Bacteroidales bacterium
CACCAGTTTGCTAAACTGACGTACGGGTAACCGTACCGGGGGTTCGAATCCCCCCCTCACCGCGAACATGAAAACACGGAGCAGGCGACGCATTGCGTCGCCTGTTTCATTTATATCACAATCCCGTCATGAATTCATTCATGTAAGGGATTGGGGTGTAAATGAAAACATGCTGTCCACTGACCGCGCTCCGTGTTTTCATGTTCGCAAGGGCCCCCACGGCAGTGGCTGGGGAACTGCGACCAAAGGGAGCAAATCCCCGGTGAGGGGATGAGAACTGTCGCTTTACCCTTTCTCTTTTCCAGAATTATCCCTACATTTGGTTGCTAATTACAAGAAAACCAAATAAACACTAAAATAATGACCCAAAATCACGTTCAGGCCTATGAGGCCCCTCTTTGCAAGAGCGGTGAAATCACAGATATGACCGTTCTATGCACATCCTTCGGCGGAAGTACCTCCGAAGATTACGATGTAGAAGATTTTGAGTGGTAGGAGGAAACAGCCATGAAGAAAGTTATTATTTCACTGCTTGCTATCGGAGCACTCATCTCCTGTTCAAAGGAACCCGTTATCCAGGAAAAACCTGTCGATCAGGACCCAGTCGTCACCCCTGCCCAGATGACGCAGATCACCTTCAGCGCCAATCTCGGAGAAATGACAAAAGTATCTTTCGATCTCTCAAGCGGAAAAGTGTCTTGGGAAGAAGGCGACGCCATCAGCATTTTTGACGGAACAAACAATGTCCGCGCCCTTGCGAGCGAAATCTCAGAAGACGGGAAAAGCGCTAAATTCAAGGCGGAAGTCCTCTCAACAGGTACTTACTATGCGGTATATCCCTACAGCGACGCCGCAAGTTTCGCTGACGCTATCGTAGGAACATCAGGAATCGCCGCCAACGAGCAGGACGGAAGTTTCGCCTCCGCTCACGCTTGCGCCGCTGTCGCCACTAGCGAAAATCCTTCATTCGCGTTCAAGAACATCGTCAGCCTCATCGCTTTCAGCACAGAAAGAACAGACATCACCTGTGTTGAAATAGTAGGTGCGGACAATGAGGTACTCAGCGGTGATGGAACTATCGCCTTCGGAGCCGACGGACAGCCAGCCTTCACCCCGGCCTCCGGAGAGAAAAATGTCGTCGTCAACATCTCTGGCAATGCCGGAACATACTATGTCGGCGTAAACCCTGTCGCCCTGACAAAGGGTTTCACCCTTAATTTCTACGACAAGAGCGTAGCGGACGAAAACCTCATCGGAGTACTCCCTAGCAGCAAAGCGCTTAACATCGCCCCTGGAAAAGTGGTGAACCTTGGAACCCTCGACCAGCATTACAACCTCAGCGGAAAAGGAACTGAAAGCGAGCCTTGGCTCATTCGTTGCGCTTATGACCTCAACCTGATGAGAGACAAGAAAGTCGCCCAGGATACTCTCACCACAGAGTTCTATAAAGTCACAAGAGACATCGACATGAGCGCTATGACTTCCTGGGTCCCTATCGATAACAGGAACTCTTTCTATGCCATCAATTTCGATGGACAGAATCACACTATCAGCAACTTCAAACTCTCCGGCGCTGTCGCCTATGCGAGCATCTTCGGTCTTATCTGCGGAACAGTGAAGAACATCAAGCTCAAAGACTGCGAAGTCGCCACCACCAGCAAAACCCAGACAGGTATTCTCGCCGCTTGGGTAGGCAACAACAGCGGTTCGCTCGGAGCCAGCTACATTGACAATGTCCACGCGGAGAACTGTGTCGTAAAGAACACAGCCGCCAATGCGGCCTCTACCGGAATAGGTATCATCTCTGGATGCGTGGGAGCGGCACATATTTCAAACTGCTCTACCGACGGATGTAAGGTGTATAGACATTCCAACTCATCAAATACAGACGGAAACAAAGAAAGCTGGACAGGAAGTATTTGCGGATGCAGCTACTCGTCATCTTTTGAGAACTGCACCGTCACCGGCGGTATAGTCGAAACAAAATACAACAACAGAAACACCGGAGGATTGGTAGGAAAAGCGACAAATCTCTCTACCGGCACAACTAGAAGCAGCTTCAAGAACTGTTCTTTCGAGGGTAGCGTAAGCTCCGAATCAGACCTTGTCGGAGGCCTTGTCGCATGGATCGGCGGCGGAGTAGTTGAAAACTGCGCTTTCAAGGGACAGGTGCGCGCGGCGGGTGCCGGATGTAGTTCAGCAACCACAGCATACGCCTATACCGGAGGAGTCGTAGGATATGTCACCAGCAAGGTGAACCTCGAGCTCACAAACTGCTCTTTCGAGGGAACTTGCTCCGCCAGCGGTAAAGTCATAGGAGCTATCCTGGGCCAAAACTCAGCGGACAACGCGACTATTACAGGCTGCAGCGTCAAGGGTGATGTCAACGGCGGACAGTTCGTCGGAGGCGTGACAGGTTATGTCCAGACTGGTAACTACACCATTTCAGACACAAGCGTTGAAGGTAATGTCACCTCCTCAACAACACTCGCCGGCGGTATCATCGGACAGATCCAGGCAGGCACAACAAAAGTTACAAACTGCCATCACACCGGTGACCTGAAGGCTGCTACCCTGTATGTAGGAGGAATCATAGCTAACAGCAACACCGCGACAAAAGCCGATATCAACAGATGTTCTCATTCCGGAAATCTGACCGGTACTGACTTTGTCGGAGGTATCATCGGATACGCTAAGGCACCGGGCACTGTCACCAACTGCTACACCGTGAACGGAACCCTTAAGGGAGCACAGCACGGAGCTGGAATCGCTTCGGACTGCGGCCCTACCCTTACTGTCGAGAACTGCTATTCAACCCTTACCGTCAATGCGAAATATGGCATGGGCTGTATCGTAGGACGTTTCTGCAACCTTATCAACCCTAACACACAGGGTACTTGGCAAACCCAATACAACAATGTCCTGCGAGGCTGTATCGCATGGGGAGCCATAGAGAGCACCCTCGCTGATGGCCAGACTCCTGCGACCGGATACAGCTCCGGCGCCGTTCTTGGATGTACCGTCTATAAGAGCACCCTTAGCAATTGCTGGAGAAAACCGGACATGAGCTTCAGGGCATTCCCTGAGGAGACCGGTTATAACACCCTCTTTGACCAGGAGGACAGCAGCCCTGCGTCACCATATGTCAAAGTCGGCACAGAAACCTATTACATGCCATACCACGGCAAGGCCGCTAGCGAGGGAGAAACCATCTCTGACGTAGCCGCACGCATTGGTTGGGACACGACAATATGGGATCTGAGCGGAGCTGAGCCTAAGCTCAAATAAGCCCCGAGATTATAAACAAACACTCCGGCATCATCTCTGATCCCGGAGTGTTTTTATTATGTCACATTTTTATTCGCCTGCGGCTATCCATTCTCTCGCCTTGTCCACATTAACAGGCTCTCCGTCAATGTAAGCGACGATCTTGACCTCCCTGAAACCAAGCTTCTTGACCTTGTTAAGGTTGCCCAGGGCCTCGGCGTAAGAAGCGAAAAGACCGACCTTATAGAAGTACTTGCCGTCCTTCTTTTTCTCATATACAGGAGTCAATCCCTTAAGCTGAGAAATCTTCGCCTTAGTCGAGCTCGTGAGGAACCATATCTGGAAGACAGCTCCGTCAGGAAGTCTTTGATCCTGAGCGAATTGTCCTTCCTCCAAGATATTAAATCCGTAGTCAAACACCACGATAGGATCATCGATGGCCATCTCCTGCCAAGGCGCCATGTCCATCTTCAAGAAAGTGTACGCCGCTGTCGCTCCGGCCACTTCCCTGTCCGCCCTTTCCATAAGCTTGTCCGGATCGATGACAACTCCTTTATACAGAAAATCCATCTCTATCTTTCGAAGCTGAGCACTAGCCTCGTCCAACGCCGCCCCCAAGCCAGGAAGACGCCCCTCGCCCTCTATGATAACCTTCGCTATCCTCTCTCTCTGATCCTCATCGTCGCTCAGTTCGTAATCTTTCCGAAGAAGAGACAACTCTTTAGTAAGGACGCTGATAGAATCCCTCAGCGAGGTCACCTCCTCCATTTTATCCATATAACGGAGAGTCTCTACGTTCTCAGAAATCTCGTCAGTTATCGATCCTCCCTTTTCCAGACGGGTCTGGTCATCCTCCGGAATAAGCGACGCGATGTCCTTCATAAGAGAAGGATTACCTACGCTCTTTCGTATAGGAGTGCTCTCATATTCAAGGACATAGACATACACGCTGTCTTTCCCGCATTCTCTGTTTGAAGCGAAGACCGTGTACTTTCCGTCAGGAGAATTCACATACAGGAAGTCATCATAAGGAGAAGAATACGGGAAGCCCATGTTCACGGGCGCGTCCCAATCCTTTGTCCTCTCGTTCCAATGCGCGACATAAAGATCATATCCTCCTACTCCGTAGAGACCGTTAGAGGCGAAATAGAGGTCTTTCTCGTCAGTGGAGAGCATAGGGTAGATCTCATCTGAGGCGGAGGTCATGGACTCATTCAAAAGAACAGGATATGTCCACGACTCATCTCCCATGTCGGTACGGTAGATATTGCGGCAGCCTGAGGCGTCAGCGGCGGAGAAATACAGCGTGGAGGCATCTGAAGGGACGCATGTGGCCTTCACGAGGGGGTGCGCCACAGAGTCAAGCTGATTAGGTTTCGCGCACCAGAGCTTATCATCAAGCGGATAATAAAGAAAGAAGTCCTCAAGAGAGAATTTCTGGCGGGCCACAACTACCGGCTCGCTGACATAATCCATCATCTTGGCGCCGTTTTCAACAAGGGCGCGGCTAGACAGAATCTCCATCTTCCTCAACGAGTCTGGCTCCGCCGCGAGAGCTTTGTCATAGAGCGCGAGAGACTCTTCGAAACAGTACTCAACCCTGAGGCTGTCAGCCTTCGCTAAAATGCCGCTGACGCTCTGCGCATGAGAAATCTGGCATGCGAAAAAGAGCGGAAAGAGCATGTATATGTGCTTGACAAGTAATCTTTTCATCATCTTAAATGTCTGAATTGCAAAATTATGAAAAAAATGTGTAAATTTGTGCCCTATTTGCGTAATGTGAATTAAAACAAACACAA
>JAKSJJ010000135.1 GCA_024398335.1 Bacteroidales bacterium
CCTTTTCTGCTACTTGTGACATAATAATAGGTTTAGTAATTAATATAAAAGTTTCGTCAATTAGCAACTAGTACGCGAAGGTGGCAAAAAAAATCCAAAAAAGAAACAATTTAAGCCAAAATCCTCATTTTCGGGCGCTTAAACGACGCCATACGATAAGCCCGTTGACGGAGTTTATGAGCGTGAACAGGTAATTTATAGCCATGATGGCCGCATGTTCCGTACCATTTAGAGCCGACTGGGTCCACATGATGACAGTCACAACATTGATAAGAATCCATACCCACCATTGCTCCATATAAGCGAAGGTCATAAGCAGCTGCGCCACCACACATATGACAGTCAGAACCCCATCAGTCAAGGACTCGCTACCTCCTACCTTTTTCAGAACAAAGACACTGGCCACGATAAGAGCGAAAGAGAAAACGCTCCATATCACCATCTGCGAGGGCGTCAATCTCTTGGCGCAAACCTGCTCTGAGCCCTCCACGTTGCCCTGTTTCACCCACTGGAAATAACCTATTATATTCATAGGAAGAAACAGCAGGCCATAGACCACGGCATTGCCATAGTGCTTTGTCGAGAAGCATATCCATGCGTAAATCAAACAGAAGACAACTCCGAAGATAAAATTCCAGCGGCTCCCTTTCGCCGACAAGACGACGCAGATAATATTCAGAACAGCCGCCACTGTGCCCAGCACGTCAATCTCTCCGGAAAGGACAGAGTACGCGACAGATGTGACAAGGATTCCGATGAAAAGGAACCAGTCAAAAGGCGATATGAGTTTATTTGTTTTCATTTTGAATGTCGTCAAGGTAGTTCTTTATAGTCTGCGCCAAAGTCTCAGGGACCAAAGCGGCTATCTGTTCCGTAGAAGCAGCGCGGATACGTGCCACGGAGCCGAAATGAAGCAGCAATCTCTGCTCCGTACGCTCGCCTACGCCCTTTATTTCTCTAAGGACAGAGGCTGTCTGCTCCTTGCTTCTGCGATTTCTATGATGGGTGATACCAAAGCGGTGCGCCTCATCACGCACCCTTTGAAGCAGCTTCAGCGCCTGGGAATTCCTGTCAAGCAGCAACGGGTAAGGATCTCCCACCCTTATCACCTCCTCAAGTCTTTTTGCAAGACCGATGACCGTCAGTTTATCTGTCAGACCGAGCTCAATCAGAGCATCGTACGCGAAGGCCAGCTGCCCTTTGCCGCCATCAATGACGATAAGTTGCGGCAAATCATCGGGAGCCTCCTCCAACATTCTGGAATAGCGCCTGTTCACCACTTCTTTCATGGAAGCGTAGTCATTCGCACCCACGACGGTCTTTATGTTAAAATGTCTATAATCCTTCTTCGCGGGGACTCCGCCTCGGAACACGACGCAGGACGCCACAGGGTTCGTTCCTTGTATATTCGAGTTATCGAAACACTCAATATGCTCCGGAAGTACACTCATGCCTATCGCGTCCCTGAGTTGCTCCATGACCTTTCTATTGTAGGAGTCCGGATCGCAGTGCTCGCTCTGTCGCAGAGCATTCAGGCCATGTTCCTTCGCGTTCTTGTCCGCCAAAGAAAGAAGGGTCAGTTTATCGCCCCTTGACGGGATAGTGAACTCAATCCCCTCAGGCTGCACATCAGGCAGGAATGGCACGACGACCTCTTTTGACAAGGCTCCGAACTTAGACTGGATCTCAGCGATAAACATGGAAAGTACCGCAGAGGGCTCCTCCTCGATTTTCATCTTGAAGGAAAGATTCAAGGACTGGATAATCGCTCCGCCATGAAGGCGCATGAAACTTCCGTACGCGTCAGAAGAGTCGATAACTAACGCGAATACATCCACATCCGAACTGGAGGAACTGATGATGACAGATTTGCTGTAATGCTTCGAGAGAGCCTCCATCTTCTCTTTATAGACCGCCGCCTGCTCGAACTCCAGATCGAGAGCCGCCTGCTCCATCTTCTGGCGATAATGGCGTATCATCTCCGTTCCACCGCCCTTTAAAAGACGGACAATCTCCTCTATATTGTCATTGTATTCTTTCTGGGAGATCGCCCCCACACAGCAACCTGGACATCGGCCGATATGAAACTTAAGACACGCCCTGCCCTTCCCACGGAGTATGCTCTGGGAGTCAATCTTCAAGCGGCAATCTCTCAATGGGTAAAGACTCTGGAAAAACTCCAGGAGCCCGTAGGCATGCTTGACCGAACTATAGGGACCGAAATACCTGGAACCGTCCTTCACCACCCTTCTTGTCAGGAATACCTTAGGGAAAGGCTCATTGCTGACGCATATCCACGGATAGGTCTTAGAGTCCTTCAGCAGTATGTTGTATTTAGGTTTATACTGCTTTATAAGATTGTTTTCAAGCAAGAGAGCGTCCGCCTCTGACTCTACGACAGAAAACTGAGCATCCGCTATCTTGCTTACAAGGTGGGCGGTCTTGACCGTCAGACGTGAAGGGTCGACAAAGTACTGAGCGACCCTGTTATGGAGGTCTTTCGCCTTGCCCACATAAATCACATTCCCCTCAGAGTCATAATATCGATAGACTCCCGGGGAATGCGGAAATAAGGCTATTTTCTCTTTAACGGTCATTAAAGATATGTCTGGATGCTCTCAAATACGGATGTGCCGAGTCCGTCCTCACGCTTAACTATCACACCGTCCGGAGAAACCAGCAGGGTGACAGGCAAGTCACGGAAACCATACTCGTCCACCAAGGCAGGCTCGACATTATTTATCTGAGGCCAGTTCATGCCATATTTGGCGGCTGTTTCAAGAGCGGATTTAGGGTCATCCAGCACAGCGACGCTGATCACACCGAGACCGTAAGGACCGAAATTCTCTGCCACCGCTTTTAGAATCTCTATCTGCTGCAGACATGCGGGAGACTGAGAGTTCCAGAAAGAGACGATGAAATAATGCAATCCGTCCACAATGTCAGAAAGACTGATATAAGTCTGCATAGGTTCGCCGTTACGGTCGAAATCATAGACTGTATTCGCGGTGAAATCCTTAATCGGCTTACCCTCCGAAGTCGCTTTACGCGCACGGAGATTATCCCAGACCACATTCAGCGGTTCACCCTTACGGAGCTTGGAGTCGAGTGTTCCGAAGACTCTTTCAAGTTCCTCATCTGTCATTGAGTCATAAATGCTGAAAAGAGCCAATGCCCCCAGGAAATTATCCTTGTTTTTCTCTATGACCTCTTTGTTGAAGTCGGAATATTTCTGGAGATTATCCGTGCTCAAAGCGAGCAGTAACTCTTCTTTCTCCTCGTCGGAAAGAGAATCCGCCTTGGAAATTACCTCTACGCTGTCATAATACGCCTTCTGCATATCTAACGACTTTTCGCGGAAATTCTCTATCGCTTCCTGAAGAGAGATCTCCGGTTTAAGAGAATGTACGACGCTTGTATCCGCCAGTTCAATCTCGAGCGGAGTTCCGTCAAGGACAAAAGCGGCTTCGTAGCTGCCGGCCCCGAGATAAGCCATTGAGGTAAGGCAAGTGTTCAGATCCGCCTCGAACACGCCGTCTGTGACGGTAATGAGCGTGTCCAGGTCAAGATCCGGTATCAAAAGGTTCACCTCATCTATTCCAGCGGGAACTTTTCCGCTGATATGGGTGGTCTGGGCTATCTTTTCAGACTTACATGCTACGGCCATCATGGCGATGGCGGCCAGGACGATTGATATCTTCTTCATCATTAGTTAATTGGATAACGCGAATATAACAAAAAGAAGGCGACTTTTCAGCCGCCTTCCGTAGTATGTGGTGAACAAAATTACTTGTTCTCCCTGCGCTCACGACGCTCACCTGAACGACGCTCGCCACGACGGCGATCGTTGCCACCGCGACCACCGCGGCCAGAGTTGTTAGCAGCCTGCTGAGCAGCGATACCTGCGTTTGGAGAGAGGTCCTTCTTTCCATAAACCTCACCGTTGCAGACCCAGACCTTTACTCCGAGGACACCCACCTTAGTGTGAGCCTCCGCGAGAGCGTAGTCGATGTCAGCGCGGAAAGTATGAAGAGGAGTACGACCCTCTTTGAACATCTCAGAACGAGCCATCTCAGCGCCACCGACGCGGCCTGAAACCTGGATCTTGATACCCTCTGCACCTACTCTCATTGCTGAAGAGATGGCCATCTTGATGGCACGACGGTAAGATACACGACCCTCGATCTGACGAGCGATGCTGTCGGCGACGATAGCTGCGTCAACCTCAGGCTTCTTGACCTCGTAGATGTTGATCTGGACATCCTTGCTTGTTACCTTCTTAAGCTCTTCTTTGAGCTTGTCGACCTCCTGGCCGCCCTTTCCGATGATGTAACCTGGACGTGCGGCGTGGATAGTCACGGTGATAAGCTTCAGGGTTCTTTCGATGACGATCTTGCTGAGGCTAGCCTTAGCGAGACGGTTCTCGAGATACTTGCGGATACGATAGTCTTCAGCTATCTTCTCTGCATAGTTACCACCACACCAGTTAGAGTCCCAACCACGGGTGATACCGATTCTGTTGCTGATAGGATTAGTTTTCTGTCCCATTTTTTATTCCTCCACTGGTTTTTTAACATCAAGGATTACAGTGACGTGGTTTGAACGCTTGCGGATGCGGCCGGCTCTACCCTGAGGGCAAGGACGGATTCTCTTGAGCGTACGTCCCTCGTCAACCATGATGGTCTTGACGATGACATTGCCGTTATCCAGCTCCTGAGCCTTATCCTGGTTCTTAGCCTCCCAGTTAGCGATAGCGCTGCGGAGCAGTTTCTCGAGTTTGTTAGAAGCCTCTTTCTTTGAGAATCTCAAAATATCGAGGGCTTTGTTTACCTCAACACCACGGATGATGTCAGCGACGAGGCGCATCTTACGTGGAGAAGACGGTACGTCATTCAGCTTTGCGACAGCTGTGACCTTCTTTTGTTCTTTCAGCTTTTCAGCCATTATGTGTTTACGAGCTCCCATAATTACTTTCTCATTTAAAACTAACTATTAACGATTGCCCGAATGGCCTCTGAAAGTTCTTGTTGGCGCAAACTCACCGAGCTTGTGGC
>JAKSJJ010000136.1 GCA_024398335.1 Bacteroidales bacterium
AGGTCAGCGGAAGCTTTGATAAGGTTGACCCGATTATTAATTCAATCTAAATCAAATAATTATGAGAAAATTCTTCACTCTTTTGATGCTTTCCGGCCTTGTTTTCGGCCTTGGCTCATGTGCTCCAAAGACTCAGTCTGACGGTTTTGATATTCATGGCCCTCAGGGCGGGATCTCATACCAGATAAGTGTCCCCAAGGACTTTAATCCAGATACTGACAAATGCCCGATGGTGCTTCTGATGCACGGCTTCATGGGCCAGAAGGAAGGCATGACCGACCTTGCTGTAAAACTCGCCTCCCAGGGTGTCGCTTCCATTCGCTTTGACTTCGACGCGCACGGCGAGAGCGAGGGCGATTTCGTGAATATGACCCTTAGCAGCGAGGTCTCTGACGCCCGTGCGGTGCTCGAGTATGTGAAGACTCTGCCATACGTGAGTGATGTGGCGTTCGTCGGTCATTCGCAGGGCGGCGTGATCGCGGGTCTTCTTGCCGGCGAGCTTGAAAAGGACGAGAACCTCAGGCCTAAGTGCGTGGTGCTCATGGCTCCGGCGGCGGTGCTCAAGGACGATGCTATCAAGGGCGTATGTATGGGCAATGAGTATGACCCTCAGAATCCGCCAGAGTACGTTGATATCTTTGGTCATCACCTCGGACATGACTTCATCGTAGAGGCCCAGAAGTATCCTATCTACGAGACATCTTGCCAGTACACAGGTAAGGTCTGCATCGTTCATGGCGTGAAGGATTTCATCGTGCCTTTGAGCTATGGCCAGAAGTATGACGAGCTTTACAGCGACAGCGAGATCCATGTTCTTGAGAATGAGGACCATTCTCTCGCTGGCGACAGGGTGGGCGTTCTTGACATCGTGAGTGATTTCATTTGCGAGAGCCTCAGAGCTGACGACAAGAATGCGACTATGATAAAGAAGTAAATCATGCATAATGTAATATTGACAGGAGCGACAGGCTATGTCGGCGAGGGAATGCTCCTCGCGATGCTTGACGACGAGAGGATAGGGAAGGTTCTCAGCGTGTCTCGCCGAAGTTGCGGACATACTCATCCTAAACTCGAGGAACTGCTGGTGGAGGATTTCATGAGCCTTCAGGCAGGTGATGAGCGTTTCGCGGGGTATGACATCGTCTTTTTCGCGGCGGGCATTTCGTCGGTGGGCTGCCCTCATGATGTGTATGACAAGATATCTCATGACATCCCTGTGCACTTCGCCGAGATTATGCCTGACAAGGCTTCCATGACATTCATCTATGTCTCAGGCGCCGGAACCTCCGACCGAGGAGGCCAACATTGGCAGAAGGTGAAAAGCTCCACGGAAAGGGAAATCGAGGCTATGGGCTTCGCTCATGCCTTCGGATGGAGACCTATGCAGATGACTCCATACAAGGGGCAGAAGAACCGCCAGTTGCCTGCGCAGAAGGCTTCGCTGGCGCTCTACCCGCTGACCCGCCTTCTGAGGCAGTGTAATTCCATGGGAGAGATGGTTTCGGCTATGCTGAATGTCAGCGAGAACGGTTTCCATAAGAGAGGTGTATCGCCTTCAGATATCATTAAACTTGCAAAATCTTTTTAATATGGACGATATTACGATAATTAAGGAAGAGACCGGCCAGGACGGGGCTAAGGTCATCTATGCTCAGCCAAGCGCGAGGATTTGCGCGAGGCAGATCGCTGTCGCCGTGAAGGACGGCGTCGTGCTTCAGGCGGCGTTCATGGGCGGATGCTCCGGTAATACTCAGGGAGTCGCCGCTTTGGTGGCTGGTATGAAGGTAGAGGAGGCTATCTCCCGCCTTGAGGGTATTAACTGCGGGGGCAAAGGTACAAGCTGTCCTGACCAACTTTCAAAAGTGCTTCGTGCTGCTGTTAAATAATTGAATCAGATATGAATAAGTGGTTTAGAAATCTGCTTAAGGGAGCATCGCTCACGACTGCTCTTTTCATTTTTCAAGCATGCTACGGTATGCCTCAGGGAATATATGATGAGAGGGAGTTTTACCTTACTCTCGAGGTCGTTGACGGAGTGACAAAGGCTCCAGTCGGCGGTATCACCGTGAAGAGTCTGACCGACGGAAGCGGTCAGTGGTATGAGGAAGGTGTCACGGACACGGACGGCCAGATCGTCGTGCCTGTCTCCTACGCTTGCGATAAGGTCCAGCTCAAGTTCAGTGACGCGGACGGTAAATATACCGCTAAGGACACAACGATCGTTGAGTTTTCGGAGCCTCTAGCGAGGATTCCTCTTTATAAATAGTCTGTTGATAATCGATGCGGATCCCGTATTTCCTCTTCAAGGCTTTCCGGAGCGGTGAGACGCGTCTACATGAACTGAACTACCTGTTCTGGGAGTGTACGACGCGCTGTAACCTTCATTGCCGTCATTGTGGCAGCGATTGTTTCGCGGCCTCGAAGGACGTGGATATGCCTAAGGAGGATTTCATGAAGGTCTTGGATTCGATTCCAGCCTCGGCGCGTCCGAAGGAGTTCAGTGTTGTCTTGACTGGCGGGGAGCCTTTGCTCAGGCCGGACATCGAGCAAGTAGGACTAGGCATACGCTCCAGAGGCTTTCTCTGGGGGATGGTGTCCAACGGCTATTTCTACGATGAGGCCATGCATGCGAAGCTCATACGTGCGGGAATGAGCGCCCTGACTATCAGCCTTGATGGTCTGGATGAGAGCCATGATTGGATGAGAGGACGGCAGGGGAGCTTTGAGAGGGCGCTGAAGGCTATCTCTATAGCTGCCAAGGAGCCTCGGCTTAACTTTGACGTTGTGACCTGCGTGACAAAACGCAATTTGGGCCAGTTGGAGAGAATCCATGATTTGCTTTCGTCTTTGGGCGTAGCTCAATGGAGGCTTTTCACGGTCATTCCTATCGGCCGAGCGAAAGATGACCCTGACATGCATCTTGACGCGGCTCAGACTAAGGCGCTCATGGATTTTATCGTGGGTAAGCGCGAGGCCGCGAAGGCTGGGGCGAAATGCCCTGGCGAGAAGGCTATGAACGTGACTTTCAGCTGCGAGGGCTACCTTGGATCGTACGAGCAGAAGGCCCGCGAGGCTCCGTACTTTTGCAGGGCCGGCATCAATATCGCTTCCGTTCTTATCGACGGGACCATCAGCGCCTGTCCTAATATAGATAGGGAAGTGTTCGGCCAGGGAAACATCTACAAGGATGATTTCTGGCAGGTGTGGAATGAGAAATTCCGGCCTTACCGCGACCGCTCGTGGGCTCGCAAAGGCATGTGTGCGGACTGCAAGGTGTTTGACCGCTGCCTAGGAAACGGAATGCATAATTGGCATGGCGACTGCTCGCAGGTACTTAATTGTCATTACTCTAAATTGAAAAAATAGAACCGTTCTAAATATGAAAAAATCTATGTCTTCTACTTGGATTGTAATAGTCGCCGTCGCGGCGGTGGCTTTGGTCGCCGGGTTTTTCGGAGTGAAATGCTTTAGCGCTTCCGCTGATCCGGATGATGCTGTATGTCGTCCAAAG
Source organism: Bacteroidales bacterium (assembly GCA_024398335.1). Classification (GTDB taxonomy): domain Bacteria; phylum Bacteroidota; class Bacteroidia; order Bacteroidales; family UBA932; genus Cryptobacteroides. The sequence continues at coordinate 3,512 of JAKSJJ010000136.1, forward strand.
CATAAGCCTGCCGGCGCGGCTTTGACTATGGTTCAGCTAAGGTCTATCAATGCGATGTATCCCGCTGGTACTCATACATATACTGTCGAGTTCCCTGAGGGCGCTCCCGCTACAATCTCTGTTCATTGCGGCCATTGGCATCAGGATGAGTCCTACACTGAGGAGATTCCGGATTCTGTAGCCGCCAAGGTCAAGGAGATGATCGCCAACAGCGAGGTTCTTAAGTGGGATGGTTTTGATGGCGTGAACAGGCATGTGTTGGACGGAGGCGGATTTTCTTTCGCCGCTACATGGTCGGACGGTACGAGCGTCACGGCTCACGGCAGCAATAAGTATCCGGAAGGCTATGGTTATGTCGCTGACATCATGCATGAGCTCTTCCGCCCATATGAGAAGAAATTCGAGTATGAGAGAGTTCCAAAGACCCTTGAGTCCGACCAGATAACCATACTCTTCGCCACCTTCAAGCAATCAGGCGCTTCAGGTTATAGCGAGTACGAGTTTGAGTTAAGAGAAGAGCCTATAGGAGCGGCGAAAAATGTTGTAGCCAAGCTCTTTGACTACACAGGGGAGTTCTTGAAAGAACCGACCCTCAGGCCTTCAGATAGGCTTTATGTCTATGCTGAAGCGAAGAATCCTTCATTGTCCGCTGTCGCCAAGGTCATTCGTAAATATGAGCTCTTCAAAATTAACGGATACGACCAGACAGCTGAGAACTACAACGACATGGAATGGTTCCAGATAAGCGCCCTATACGACTCTGGCGAGCGTGTGAATCTCATGGGAACCGAGCCTTTCGAGAACTACACCGAGTTCCGTCACGACTTCATCGCCGCCTCCCTCTCAGTCGTCGCCTCCCACGACCCCGCCCTCGCCTCGAAGCTTAAGTAATTAAAGGAACAGGCCGTGGGTCTGCTTGATTTCCTTCATCACGAAGATGGAGTTGATGTAACCGATTGATTCGATTGTTCCCAGGGTGTTGATGACAAGGTCGTTGTAATACTTCATGTCGGGAGCGTGGATCTGGAGGAGATAATCAAAATCCCCGGAAATATTATAGCAGGCTGTGACCTGAGGAATGTCGCGGATGACTAGTTCGAAGTCGTCCGCGATTTTTTTGCTCATCTTCTTTAGCTTGACGCTGCACAGGACCATGAATCCCAAGTTGAGTTTCTCCGCGTCCAGCACCGCGACGTATTTCTTGATATAGCCTTCGCTCTCTAGACGCTTGAGTCTTTCAAATACAGGGGTGGTGGAGAGGTTGACCTTCGCGGCGAGCTGTTTTGTCGTTAGTTTCGCGTCCTCCTGAAGGTAACGGAGAATCTTGATGTCGGTGCTGTCGAGTGTAGAGTTCTGCATATCGGTAGAAAAATATTCTCTTATGCTGGCAAAAACCAGTGTGTTTGTTATATAAATTCTTAATATGTACTCATAGGCGTTCCCTCCCTTCAAGACTCAGGGCAGGACTTCAGCCGCCTTACCAGCTGCATGGACGACATTATATCGTAAGGAAAATAAAATGTCTGTCGA
>JAKSJJ010000137.1 GCA_024398335.1 Bacteroidales bacterium
TTGGTAGAGTCGGCCTTTGACGGACAGCCCTGGGCTATGCCGAAATTATGCAGGGTATAATCCTCGGCGGAGTTGTTGTAGAGGATCATATAAGCCGCCGAAGAGTAAGGTTTGCCTGCGTTATCAAGGCATCTGGAGAAGTATATCTCCTTGATAATTATAGGGTTGGTCTGTATCCTGTTGAGCTCGAGACTGAAAGAGCCCGCCTTGCCCTCGAATACTTTTATCATTGATAGCGAAGCGTTGAACTTGCCCCCGTCCTTCTCGAAGTCGCATTCTGCCTGATAGATTCCGGGCATGACGTGGAAGACGGCTTGCCCGCTAGCGTCTGTCGCCGCATGGTATTCAAAGGATGAGGACGTCTCCTTGAGTATTATCTCAATTCCCTCGGCCTGGTAGTCCTCTCCGTCTTTGCTCATGCCTATTGTTATCTCGCAGGTGCGCAGGATAGCCTCTGTGCAGGATGAGAGGGATAAAAGACAGAGGACGCCTAGCGATATGAGTAGTCTGGATTTCATTTTCTAGAATTTTAGACGCAGGGAAAGACCATAGTAGAACGAAGGGACATAGGCGGAAATCGAAGAGTACTGCTGTGTCCTTGTGGAATATACCTGCCCGAGATTTCTGAAGAAATTGTTGGCGTAGAATGATATGGAGGCGATCTCACCGATTTCTTTTGTCACTGAGAAATTCGCTGAGAAATAAGGACTTATCCTGTCTTCGCAGAAGGTGTAGTTGACATTTGTCTTCTTCACGAGCTTACAAAGGTCTGTGAACATCTCAGGGTCGTTCTCCTTTGCCCAGCGGAGTTTTTCCAGGAAGTCAGTCTTTGTGGACATGTCTCCGAGCTCGGTATAATAGAGAGGGTAGGTCACGGCCATGCGCCTTTGGTTGTCAAAGCTTGAATCCTTGCCTGGAAGGTAGTCGGAGATATTGTCAAGTCCATAGCTGCGCACGGAACCGTCGGGGCCTTGGCTGAGGGCCTTAGAGTAGGAGATCAGCGTAGTCTCAAGCTTGAATGACATGATAAGCCTTATCGCCGGGATATGGGTGGTAAGGGTCAGGTTCGTGCGTAAATTTCTGGTTTTCATGCCGTTGGCATTGCCCCAACCTCCGAGGTAATAGCCGACGTAGCGATATGGGGAGCGGTCTGTCATCGTGGCGTCGGTAGGGCAGTATTGAGCCATGATCGTGCTCAGGGCGTGGTAGCTATAGAACACTCCGTCGAGGCGGATAGTGGTGTTGATAGGCTTTATCTTCGTAAAGTCTATGACCCATTCCAGTCCAAGCCTTTCGACCGGTGAGGTGGCGTTCACCGCTACGCTTCTTTCGTAGAGGGCGTGCTTTTGCTTGTATGGCAGGCTCTCGCTCGGATATCCATCGCCATGCACGCTGACAACGCCTGTAGCGGGGTCTATCGTGTATATTCTATCCTTGACGGGGATGCCCACATCCGCCAGACTGCTCTGGTCTGTGTATTTGTATTCGAACGGATAGTATTTCTGCTGTATCTCGTATGCCTTGAATGTCTTGTTGTCGAAGAAGGCGAGGCTGACGCGGGTGCCGGCGATGTCGAACTCGACCGCGGCTTCGGCGGAGTGGTTACGCTGCCATACCAGAGCGCTGTTGTACTCCATGCCCGTAGGGATAGTATAATATCCTGTAGCCGCACTGATGTCGTCGCCAGAGTCCGGATTGAATACATTTATATCAAGATAGCCAGGCTGAGGGTAGAGAATCTCGAAGGAAGGCTGCTTGACGGCGACGCCCCAGCCTCCTCGGATGGAGAGGGAGCGGAAGATGTCGTTTGGGTGTTCGCTCAGGGAGCGTATGGTGTATTTCGCGTTAAAGCGAGGGGAGAGGCTTGTGGTCACACCGTAGGCGCTGCCGGCGATGGAGGTGATGTCGGCGCGAAGGCCGGCGACGATGTTAAGATTGGTCTTGCCTATAGGAATGCCGATGTTATCCTCCGCGAAAAGAGCGATGTTGTGCATCGCCGGAACCTTGCTGTAATCGTATGGACGATAGGTAGGGGAGGTGGCGTAATCTTCTGAGTATCTTCCGATTCCGAGGTTCTTGTCGGCATTGTAGTCCATTCCGAGCTTGAGCTTGTTGTTGACCGCTCCTATGCGCTTAGCCCAGTTAGCCTTGAGCGTGAGTTTCCACGAGAGTGGCTTGTCGTCAAGGCACATGACGTTATATCTTGACTCCTTCGGGATAAGGATGACAGCGGCTTGCGGGTCCGTCTCGTATGGTACCGCGAGGTGATATCCCTGCTCTGTGCCGTGGAGCGCCGCCTGGCTGAATCCTCCCTGAATGTAGGATTTTGTCCGGCTGAGTCGGTCGTTATAATTGACGGAAGCGTCGAACTGGAGAGACGTGATCCACTTCTTGCTCAACAGCCAGTTGAATGAGAGATTGGCCCTGACGGCGTTGTCTCTTTCCTTGGCGAATGTGTTCGCGAGAAGGTCAGGGTCAGATTTGGAGTTCATTCCTCCAAGGTTTCCCGTCAGACCGACGGAGAGTCTTATAGGCATGTCGGCGAGAGCCTTCTTGTTGAAGAAATCCGACCATGTCAGGGATACCTGTCGTCTTATATATGATGTGTAAGGGGAGCGAGGGTCGCTATACGCGTTTGTGTACTCCAGGCTGCTGTTCAGCGTGCCTAGTGAGGGTTTTCCGCCCTTTCGCGCAAGCTCGAATCCCTTGCTGACCGAGAGTTGTTTCGTGTTGGGGTTCGATGTCAGCGTGATCATGTACGGGGTCTTTCCTTTCTTGGTGTTGACCTTCACGATACCTGAGCCGACATCACCGTATTCTACTGACGGGATACCGGAGATCACCTCGACTGACTCGACGTTGCTGGATGCTATGTTATTGGTGCTGACTCCTCTTGTCCCTGAGAAGCTTGCGTTGTTGGAAAGACGTACTCCGTCCACCTCGACCGCGGTGCCGAAAGACGCGTTTCCCGATTCGCCTGAACCGCCCGCGCGTATGCTGAAGCGTTGCTCGGAGGTCAGGTTGTTGTTGGATGTGATTCCTCCAGGAAGAAGGCTGGAGATGTCCGTGACATTAAGCACCTGGACGTGGTTCAGGGCTGTCTTGTCTATGGTTCTTGAGGTCGCGGCGCTGCCTTCGTTTTCCTTGGCGGTCACTACGACGCTGTTAAGGGTGAGATTGTCCGGGGATATCCTGAGCACGAGGTCCTTCACGTCGCTTTTCAGGTCGACCTGCACCTCAAGTTCCACATATCCAAGGCATGAGGCCTTGACGGAATATTTCCCTTTGGGGATGTTGTTAATAGTAAATTTGCCGTCAAGGTCCGCTACCGCCCATTGCTCGCTTTGGGGTATCAGGACGGTGGCGAACTCGACAGGCTTTCCGGTGGAGGCGTCTTCGACCACACCGGATAAAGAAACGCCCTGCGCCTGAAGGCAGATGCAGGACGTTATCATGATAAATAGCGTGAATGCTCTTTTAAGCATTTTTATTTCTTGGCGAATGCTGTGTTAGCGACGAATTTGACGCATGCCATGTCCTTGGTCCAGTCAATAGCGTCTGGGATAGTTGACTCGACGAGTTTACCGGTAGCGGTGTAAACGTTGCCGTCAGCGAGCTCTACGTCAATTGTGTAGTTGTAGCTTGTAGCTGTCTTGACGTCGCAGCATACGACGAACTTGGCTGTAACCTCTGCGTTTCTCTTCTTTGCTGTGAAGCTGATTGTCTTCACGCCCTCACCTTTGAAGCTTCCGCTAGTAAGGTCGAGAGTAGCGTTCTTGTAAGCGATGACTCCGTCAGCGGTTACGGTGACGCCCTTGATGGCTACTGAAGATGTCTCGTCAGGAAGTTTGTAGTAATCATCTGCGGCTGCTCCGTTGTTTACAAGGACGCATGGGCTTACAAACTGCATCTGGACAGGTGCTGCCTCTGAGATAGTGGCCTTGGCGTACTGAGGGATCCAGCTAGGAGTGATGAACTGCTTGCCGTATGAGACTTCATTGATAACGTCCTGGTTTGTAAGGTCAACAACAGGTACCGCGTCAACAGCTGCTCCCTCTACGTATGGCATGTAAGCGTAGATAGTGGTCTCGCCTGTAACGAACTGAGCTTTATCCTCAGCGGCTACGAGCTCTGAAGTCCTGACTTCGCTGTTGATCACGAACTGGCCGTAATCAGCTACCTCTCCTACTTCCTTGGCGGTGTACACCAGGTTGGACTGATTGGCTTTCTTTGACTGAACGAAGACTCCGATCTTGTCAGTGTCGATGAAGGAATTGTACCTTCCGGTGTTCTCAGCTACAGTAGCTGTGATTGTGAGATCCTGTGGGTCTGGGGTTGGTTCTGGTTTTGGATCCTTTTTGCAAGAGACTGCCGCGAGAGCGCAAAGCGCAGCGGCCATAACAACATACTTTTTCATTCTATTTGGTTTTAAAAGTTTTTCTGATCACACAAACATATCGCCGCTCTTTCGAACGGCGATGTAAAGGTAGGGACAATATTCGGCTTTCACAAATATTTAGTTACATCTACCGATGCATATTCCCGCCATGAGGGCGGATCTGAGAGTGTTGAGCGTTTCTTTACAATATGGTGTATGTGTCGGTAGCATTATCCTTACTAGACAGATATAAAAGTTTTTCGGGATAGGTGTTGATGATTGTCAACAAAAAAGCACGGTAGCGGACCGAGTTGTGTCCTATACCGTACTATTGTATGTCTGCCCGGAGGGTTAGTCCTTAGATGCCAGCTTCTTGACTGTCTCGATGTCGAGTTTAGTGCAAAGGGCTACAGTTTCAACGGGTACTCCTTCCGCGAGCATCGCCTTAGCGATGTTTTCTGTGACGGCGGCAGTGACCTCGGCGGTATTTTTCTCGACGGCTTCCTCGACTGCGAGTTTCTTGGCGTTGATTATGTCCCATT
>JAKSJJ010000138.1 GCA_024398335.1 Bacteroidales bacterium
AAGAAAAGGAAAATACGACATAAAAGATTACAGCAAAATAAGTTAACAATTTAGAAAACAATAATATGGCAAGAAAACTCACAGTAGGAATCACCCAGGGTGACGGAAACGGAATCGGTTACGAGGTTATCATCAAAGCCCTCGCCGACGAGAGAGTGCTGGACATGTTCACTCCGGTCATCTACGGTTCATCAAAGATTTTCGGCTTCTACAAGAAGCTCATCCATAACCTTGACCAGCTCCCGACAAACGTCATCACCTCGCCTAAGGACATCCACCCTAAGCGCATCAACATCGTCAACTGTCTGCCTGACAACGTATTCGTCGAGCCAGGACAGCCAACCAGCGAGTCAGCGAAATCAGCGATGACATCGCTCAAATGGGCCGTTGACGACATCAAAAAGGGCAATATCGACGTGCTCGTGACAGCACCTATCAACAAGAGAGCGATGGTCAACGAGGGCTTCGGATACACAGGCCACACAGAGTACCTCGAGAAGGAATTCGGTGTTGACGAGGTGGCGATGATAATGGTATGCGACCAGCTTAAGGTCGGCGTCGTCACAGGCCACATCTCCCTCAAGGACGTCGTGAAAAACATCACCACGGAAAAGATAGTCAAGAAACTTCGCCTGATGCAGCAGTCCCTCAAGAGAGACTTCGGCGTCGTGGAGCCTAAGATCGCGGTCCTGGGCCTCAACCCTCACTGCGGAGACGGCGGACTTCTTGGCGACGAGGAGCAGACCATCATTCTCCCTGCCGTACAGCAGGCGCAGAAGGAAGGTATTCTCGCATATGGCCCATACTCCCCTGACGGATTCTTCGGACTTGGCAATTACTCCAAGTATGACGCCGTCCTCGCGATGTATCATGACCAGGGACTCACCCCTTTCAAGGCTCTGGCCTTCGAGCAGGGAGTGAACTACACCGCCGGCCTTCCTATCATCCGCACCTCCCCTGACCACGGTACAGCCTACGAGATGGCAGGCCGCGACCAGGCGGACCCTCGCTCAATGATGGCGTCAATATTCACCGCTATCGACATTTTCAACCGCCGCGAGGCATACGACAAAATACAGGAAGGCAAAATGACTATCGAGATGCCTGATACCCAGATCCGTCCACGCGGAGGCAGAATCATCGAATAAAGCATGCCTACAAGACCCGACATATACCTATATACTGACGGCGCCTCCAGCGGCAATCCCGGCCCTGGCGGATACGGCGTCGTGCTCAGGTGCGGCTCACACGAGAAGGAACTCTCCGGAGGATTCATCCGCACGACAAACAACCGTATGGAGCTCCTCGCCGTTATCAAAGGCCTGCAGGAGATAAACTGGGATCACGCGGTGGTGCATGTCATCAGCGACTCCTCCTATGTCGTCAACGCGATAAACCAGCATTGGCTCGAAGGGTGGATAAGATGCGGCTTCAGGAGGAAGAAAAATCCCGATCTCTGGATGGAGCTCGTGCCGCTGCTTCGCAAACACACCGTCGATTTCACGTGGGTCAGAGGCCATAACGGCCATCCCGAGAACGAGCGATGCGACCGTCTGGCGGTAGAAGCCGGAGCGGGAGCGCACTCCAGAGGAGAGGTCCTGCCTGAAGACACAGGGTTTGTAGAAGACGACAGCAATTTACTTACAGCCGACGGCAATACACTTGGATAATAATATGGTATCGGAGCTACTCAAAAAATACATTTGGTTGACCCAGACCATTCTTCGCAAAGGAAGAGAGGGCGTAACATTCGCCCAGTTGTCAGGGTTGTGGAAAGAGCGTTGGGGCGAGAAATATCCTCGTCGCAGCTTCAATAATCACCGTGAGGCCATCGCCGAGATTTTCGGCGTACAGATCGATTGCGACCGTTCGACGAATTGCTATCTGATCAAGGACAGCGGCGACATGAGCAACAGCGACACAAGCACATCCTGGATGATCAACACATTCACCGTCAACAGCCTGCTGACGCTGGCCCAGGACCGTCTGAAAGGCCGCGTGAGCGTTGACGACATTCCTTCCGGAAGGCAATATCTCGCCTCCATCATGGAAGCGATGCAAGATAACCTCATCGTCGAGATCCAATACCTTAAATATAATTCAAGCGAGCCCGCCGCATACACAATCCACCCATATGCGGTGAAAGAATCAGACAAGAGATGGTACCTTGTAGGATGGTGCGAACAAAGAAAACAGGTCAGAGTATATGGCCTGGACCGAATATTCAGCCTGACGGTCTGCGACGCCCGCTTCAAGATGCCTGACGAATTCGACGTAGATGAGCTTTTCGCCTCATGCTACGGGGTTTATCTTCCCGACAACGACCAGAGACCGGTCAACGTGGTGTTCAAGGCCAGCGCGGCCGAAGCGAAGTATCTAAAGGACCTTCCTCTGCATCCGAGTCAGACTCTCCAAAGCGAAGACAAGTGGAGCGCGACATTCTCTATGTTTGTAAACGTTAACAATAAGCTCGTCATGGACCTGCTTTCAAGAGGACCTCGTATCGAGGTTATTTCACCTGTCTCCCTGCGGAACACAATCAAAGAAGAAATCAAGAAAACTTCACAATTATATGAGTAAAACAATCTCAGGGGCACTTACATTCATTTGTATTCTCCTGCTTACATTCGGAATTTACACGATGCTTAAACTGACTACGACAGACAAACCTGAAGGCCCGACGGCTATACCGGCCTCCCAGATCCAACTCGACGGGAAGATGACGCCGGAGGCGCTTCTCGCCTTGGGACGTCTTGGCGATCCTCAGGTCTCCCCTGACGGAAAATGGATTCTCTACGGAGTAAGCTATACTGACGTAAATGAGAACCGTTCATGTCGCAACCTTTTCGCTGTCAGTCTTGACGGAAGCCAGAAAAAGACGATAAGCTGCGAGGGTAAGAGCGTATCAAACGCGAGGTGGTTCGGCAACAATCATATCGTATATATCCAGGGAGGCCAGATATGGAAAGCTAAACTCGGTAAGGGCAAGCTTTGCTCAAAGGTCCAGCTCAGCAATGTCCCTAACGGCATCAGCGAATTCGCTTTCTCCCCTGACGGCGGGCAGATTCTTTTTATCAGCACAATTGACGGCCCTGTCAGGACTCCGGGCAAGATCTACGATGACCTCTCGAAGGCTGACGCTTACGAGGCTGACGACCTTCTCCACAGGCATTGGGACCACTGGGTGACAGAGATTCCTCACAGCTACATATGCGCATGTAACGGATTGAAGAAAGGCTCCATCACCATCGAAAGATCCATCGACATCCTCGGCGCGGACTGTCCTTTCGAGCTCCCGACAGAGCCTTTCGGTGGCATAGAACAGCTTAGCTGGAGTCCTGACGGAAGATTCGTGGCCTACTCATGCCGCAAGCTCACAGGCAAGCAATACGCCTTTTCCACAAACACTGACATCTATATCTATGATATACTGACAGGAGCGACAACTCAGGTCACTAGCGGCGGCGGATACGACACCGACCCTATATGGGGACCTTGCGGAAAAATAGCCTGGGTCTCAATGGCAAGGGACGGTTATGAGGCTGACCAGCAAAGACTTATGATTGCCGATGTAGAAATCGCAGGCGAGGAAGAAGGACAGACTTTGATAAAGGTCGGAGAGCCTCGCCAGATCATTAAGGACTTTCCTACCGACGTCGCTTCTCCTCGCTGGATAGGAAATGAGATATGGTTCAATTCCCTCAGCGAAGGAGCGGTGCAGGGCATCTTCAAGGTAGACGCCTCACTTGAGAAGGCGGAGCGACTGACAGAGATCGAAGATTGGCATGACTATTCTACTCCTTTCCTTATTACTAAAGAGGGCCTCTACACAACCCGCCAGAGCATGAACCGCCCAGCCGAGATAGTATGTCTTCTCGCGGACGGTTCTGTCAAGGAAATCACCGACGAGAACGGACACATCTTTGGTCAGCTCGAGGAGCCTAAGATGGAGAAAAGGATGATTACCACCGTGGACGGTGAGCAGATGCTCACATGGGTCATGTATCCTCCTAAATTCGATTCAAGCAAGCAGTATCCAGCCATCACAATCTGCCTTGGAGGCCCTCAGGGCACTATCAGCCAGGGTTGGAGCTATCGCTGGTGCTACCGTCTCATGGCCGAGCAGGGCTACATCGTAGTCCTTCCTAACCGCCGCGGCACGACAGCCTTCGGCCAGCCTTGGAAGGAGCAGATAAGCGGCGATTACAGCGGTCTTAACATCCAGGATTACCTCAGCGCCGCCAGAGAGCTCAAAAAGAAGTCATACGTGGGTAAAATGGCGGCATGCGGAGCAAGCTACGGCGGATACTCTGTTTACTATCTCTGTGGAAATCATGAAGATACATTCGACTGCTTCATCGCTCACGCCGGCATCTTCAACGAAGAGCACATGTACTACACCACAGAGGAAATGTGGTTCGCCAACTGGGATAACGGCGGCCTGACAGAGTATGCTTACAAGGAGGGACAGACCGGCGCGGCAGGCGACGGAATCACCTTCGGAGGAATGCAGCAGGCCGGTTCTCCTTGGAGCACCGCCCCTAAGGCGCAGAAGCACTACAGCATGTCACCTCACAAGTTCGTCCAGAACTGGCACACCCCGCTTCTTGTCATCCACGGAGGCATGGACTTCCGCGTACCTGTAGATGAGGGTATGGCGGCATTCAACTGCGCCCAGATGATGGGAGTGCCTTCAAAGATGATAGTGTTCCCTGGCGAGAACCATTGGATTCTAAAGCCTCAGAACGCCCTCTTCTGGCACAGAGAGTACTTCAGCTGGCTTGACCAGTGGTGTAAATAGACTAGAAATCTGACGGCGGAAGAACAGAACCTTCGCTGATAAGAGACCTTAAAAGGGCGATTTTTTCTGACGGGATATCGTTAAGAGAATATCGTCCTTTTTTCGTGTC
>JAKSJJ010000139.1 GCA_024398335.1 Bacteroidales bacterium
GCGGTGACGGGGGTAGCTGTGTGGTTTACGGCGAGACCCTGATGGAGGACATCATCAAGCAGGCGTACGCTATCAAGCCTGACCTGATGATAGTGGATTCTGTGCAGACAATGTATTCTTCAGCCGTTGAGTCTTCGCCAGGATCCGTAAGCCAGATAAAAGAGACCGCCGCTCAACTTCTCAGATATGCGAAAGACAGCGGTGTACCTGTCATTCTTATCGGTCACATCACGAAGGAGGGAAGTATCGCGGGACCGAAGATTTTAGAGCATATAGTTGACGTGGTGCTCCAGTTCGAGGGCGATAACAGAGGTACTTACAGGGTGCTTCGAAGCATCAAGAACCGTTTCGGTTCGACAAGTGAACTTGCCGTGTTCGAGATGACAGGAAAGGGTCTGCGAGAGGTCACGAATCCTTCGGAGATGTTGATCCCTATGCACCAGGAGGGCTTGAGCGGAGTCGCCGTAGGGGCGATGATGGATGGAACCCGTCCTTTCCTTATCGAGGTCCAGGCCCTTGTCAGTTCGGCGGTTTATGGAACCCCTCAGCGTTCGGCGACAGGTTTTGACGCGAGAAGACTGAACATGCTCCTGGCTGTGCTTGAAAAGCGTGCCGGGTTCAAACTCAGCGTCAAGGACGTGTTCCTCAATATGGCAGGAGGACTTAAAGTCACCGAGCCGGCATGTGACCTTGCGGTCGTAGCCGCGGTGCTGTCGTCAAATTTTGATTTCGCTCTCTCGAACGATGTCTGTTTCGCGGGCGAGGTCGGCCTGAGCGGCGAGATTCGCCCTGTGGCCCAGACTGGAAGGCGCATTGTCGAGGCCGCCCGTCTCGGCTTTAAAAAGATTTATGTGTCTTCGTTCAGTACTTATGAGGATGTCCCTGAGGGCATAAAGGTCGTAAAGGTCGAGGATATCCCCGCCCTTTGCCGCGTTCTGTTCAAGTAGTCTTAGAGCAGTCCCGCCAGGAATTCGTCAACGACCGCGTAAATGTCCGCGTTCTTAGCGGTGCAGTTATTGATCATCAAAGAGAAATAAATCGTGCTTCCTCCCTTTTTAGGGTCAGGGAGCACGTATCCGCTAAAGCAGCGCACCCCATCCATAGATCCGCTTTTGAAATGGAAACGCTTGCGCTCGTTCTCCGAGCATGACTTCATTCTGTTCCGGAGTGTTCCAGGGCCGCCAGGCTGAGGAAGACCCTTGAGGAAACTCTCGTATGACGGAGAATTTTCCATCGCCTTGAGGAAAGAGCATATGAAATCCGGGGATAGATAATTGTGTTTTGAGAGTCCGCTTCCGTCAGTGATTCTCGCTCCGTCCAGGCGCTCGACCTTCATCTCTTCCAAGACCTTATATATAGCTACCCGGGAAGAATCATAGCAGGCGCTGCCTGTGATGTGTTTTCCAAGTGTCCTGAACATGGTCTCGGCGTAAAAATTATTGCTCGCTCTGTTGGTCACTCTGGCGATGGTCTCGAGTGAAGGAGAGTCGCTGCCGCCTATGACTGTCAAGTCCTGCTGGGCCTTAATGGCCGAGGGCTCTATAGGGAAGGCTCCGTCAATGTCCGCCGGCCCGTCTGTGCAGCTTATTCCCTGGTTTTTAAGGTATCTGCAGAAATACCAGGCACATGTGTATTCCGGGAATTTATTGCTGCAAGCAAGGATCTTAGGTCCTTTGCCAAGGGCGTATGTTCCCCTTAAAGCGGCGCTAGGATGTAGATCTGTTATGTAAAAATACAACTGGTCTCCAGTTCCTTTTTCCGCCGTGAGGCAGTCCCATTTGATGTCAAGCCATGGAACGTTCGGATAGACGACCTTTGCTTCGACGGGGTCTGAGATTTTCTCGCCCGGAGCGACTTTTATGTTCAGTCCGTTCTCGAAAAATGACAGTCCGCTCACTCCGCAGCCATAGTGGGTCCCGAGATCGTACCACTGCCATGTCTGCTCGTCCTTCATCCCGTCGATGAAACGCCCGTCGCCTATGATGTGTCCTTCTATTTTCCTGATGCCCGCCTTGTCCATCAATTTTTTCCATGCGGAAAAGGTCTTGCCCCAAGGGGTGGCTATGGTGTCGGCGGAGGCCAGCGTCGGGTCCGCGCCGCCCATGATGTAAAGGTCTCCTTTGAGTACTCCGTTCTCTATTGTGCCGCTGTAGCCTAGCGAGCTGTGGAAATGATAGTCGGCCCCCAGACGGTGAAGCGCCGCTCCTGTCGTGATGAGCTTCATGTTCGAGGCGGGAACGAGCATCATCCTGGAGTTATGGCTCACAAGAGTGTCGCCCTTGTCGCTGACAGCGAGAGCCGCCACCACGCTTCTGCTGATGACCTCATTTTCCAATGCTTTGAGCGCCGCGCTCTGGCCGTGAATATTTACACTGCACAAATATGTCAGAATTATGGCCGAGATTGTCCTTTTTATCGCCTTTTTCATGTTCGCGAATATAGTCAAATTTACTATCTTTGCCCTTCGTAAAAACCAAGACCATGAAGAAGACAGTACTCGTATCAGGTGGCGCCGGCTATATCGGCAGCCATGTAACAGTAGAACTTATCAACGCCGGATTCGATGTAGTCGTCGCTGACAACATGTCAAATTGCGACATGACTTGCTTCGAGGGCGTGAAAAAAATAACCGGACGTGAGGATATTCCATTCGTGAAAATGGATTTCTGTGACGCCGAGGCCGTAGATAAACTTTTCACTGACTATCACATTGACGCGGTCATACATTTCGCCGCTTTCAAGGCTGTGGGCGAGTCTGTGGCCAAGCCTGTGATGTATTACAAGAACAACCTCGGATCGTTCCTCAATGTCCTCGAGGCCGCTTCCGCTCACGGCGGATGTAATGTTCTCTTCTCATCTTCCGCTACGGTTTACGGTGAGGCGGAGGTGCTTCCTGTGACTGAGCAGTCTCCACGCCTTCCAGCCACATCCCCTTACGGAAACACCAAGCAGATCTGCGAGGATATACTTCGTGACACCGTCGCCGCCACAGCGAAAGAGGGTACAGGCGTGATCAAGGGTATCGCCCTCAGGTATTTCAACCCTATCGGAGCACATCCTTCTGCTCTTATCGGCGAGCTTCCTCGAGGCGTGCCTAATAACCTTGTGCCTTTCATCACCCAGACCGCGATCGGCAAGAGAGCGTGCCTGAGCATCTTCGGAAACGATTATCCTACCCCTGACGGTACTTGTCTGAGAGACTATATCGACATCGTCGATCTCGCTAAGGCTCATGTGGCCGCGGTGTCAAGAATGACCTCCGGTAAGATGAAAGAGGATTACGAGATTTTCAACATCGGAACCGGCCGTCCAGTGTCAGTGGCGGAGCTCGTGACCTCGTTCGAGAAGGTCAACGGCATCAAGCTTAACTATAAATATGTAGATCGCCGTCCAGGTGACGTGACCGCTATCTGGGCAGAAACCGCTCTCGCGAATAAGGAGCTTGGCTGGGTCGCTGAGCGTACAGTGGAACAGACTCTACAGAGCGCATGGGCTTGGGAGAAACATCTCGCCGAGAAATAATTTTCACATAAATATAATCACCGGGGTGCGTCCTGCTCCACAGAAAAACGTTTCGCAGGGCATCACCCCGGTGATTTTTTTGTCTTAAGGGAAGTTTACTGAATGACTCCCAGTTCTTTTCCGACCTTGATGAAGGCGGCGATGGCCTTGTCCAGGTGTTCCTTCTCGTGGGCGGCACTGAGCTGGACTCTGATGCGGGCCTGTCCCTTCGGAACGACAGGGTAATAGAAACCTGTCACGAAAATGCCCTCCTGGGCTATTCTGGCAGCGAATTTCTGGCTGAGCGGAGCGTCGTAGAGCATGACCGCGCAGATGGCGCTCTGGGTAGGCTTGATGTCAAATCCCGCGGCGATCATCTTCTCTCTGAAGTACTCCACGTTTGCTTGGAGCTTGTCGTGAAGGGCGTCGCTTTCGCCGAGTATGCGGAAGGTCTCCAGCGCGGCGGCGGCGATCATAGGAGGGATGGAGTTGGAGAAGAGATATGGACGGCTTCTCTGGCGAAGCATCTCGATAATCTCTTTGCGTCCTGTGGTGAATCCTCCGACGGCTCCTCCGAAAGCCTTGCCGAGGGTTCCCGTGAAGATGTCGATACGGCCGTAGCATCCGAACTGCTCGGCGACTCCGTGGCCTGTAGGGCCTACGACTCCGGCGGAGTGGCTTTCGTCGACCATGACAAGGGCGTTATATTTCTCAGCGAGGGTACAGATCTGGTCCATAGGGGCGACGTTCCCGTCCATTGAGAAGACTCCGTCGGTCACGATGACGCGGAAGCGCTGTGCCTGCGATTTTTTCAGGCAATCCTCGAGCTCGGCCATGTCAGCGTTGGCGTAGCGATAGCGCACGGCCTTGCAAAGGCGTACTCCGTCGATGATTGAGGCGTGGTTGAGGGCGTCGGATATGATGGCGTCGTCAGCGGTCAGAAGGGGCTCGAAGACTCCTCCGTTGGCGTCGAAGCATGAGGCGTAAAGGATTGTGTCCTCGGTGTGGAAATAGTCACTGATGGCCTTCTCGAGCTCTTTATGGATGTCTTGCGTTCCGCAGATGAAACGTACAGATGACATTCCGTAGCCCCTGCTTTCCATGATTTGTCTAGCCGCCTCGATAAGGCGAGGGTTGTCGGCGAGGCCGAGGTAGTTGTTGGCGCAGAAGTTAAGGGCCTGCGATCCGTCCTGGAGGGTTATACATGCTCCCTGAGGGGATGCGATGTTTCTTTCATTTTTGTAGAGACCCGCTTCCTTGATAGCGGTGATCTCATCCTGGAGGTGTTTCTGGAAATTTCCGTACATTGTCGTAAAATTCAAATTGTACCCAAAGTTACGGAAA
>JAKSJJ010000014.1 GCA_024398335.1 Bacteroidales bacterium
GCGAGTCCATACATTGTGACTGTCATATCGCCACGGACCTTAGCCGTGCTCACCTCGATAGTGACATCTTCTGTGACAACTGTAGAGGGATATGTATATGAAGAGGCTGTCCACCCGTCAACCGCCACGCCATTGACCATGACACCGGTAATGTCATAATCAGGATCCGGGGTGAAGACGATAGGCTCATTTTTCTGGTCCCTCGCTACGGTTTGCGGCTCCTGTGGAGACATGCTGCCGTTCGCGATGACACCCTTGATAACATATTTGAGAGGCTCCCACGCCGCTTTGAGCGTTAGACTTCTGGAAGGTTGATATACATCATTCGAGCCTCCGGCATATACAGTCCCGTCATACCATCCTTTGAAAATATATCCATCTCTTGTCGCAGACGGCAACCTGACAGGATTATCGACCCATTTAGCCTTAAGGGTGATTGTTCCGCCATCCTCCGAGCAAAGGTTTGTCACAAGGACATTCGTGCCGTATGGAACGACACTGCCATCAGGGCTTACATGGGTTCTATATTCAGGAGCCTTCGAGCCATAGTTGACATAATGCCTGATAAGGTCATATCTGTTAGCGGTACCGCGGCAATATATGTCAACATCCTGCCACACATCCCTAGCGGGGACAAAAGCATAATACGCAGGGTCGAACACTGATAAAGAGTAGGTTTCGTTTTTATAGTAAAACGAGCTTCCTGAATCTACCCATCCCGCGAACGAAGACTCACATCCGATATTAATATCACTAAGGGTTGACGTATTTCCGCCATCAGCGTCGTATGACACCGAGAATGCTCTTACAAAATCACACTTCGGGAGATAGAAGCCCTCGACGCCGTTCCTATAATAATTATAAGGCACTGTCATGTCAGCGACACTTCCCGATGTCGATCCGTTTCCGTCAAAATGTATCGTGTAAGTAACATTTCTCCAACGAGCCGTTTGTACACAAACTCCATTCTGGAAAGCCTCACGTGTAACCACGGAAGGACCGAGATTCTCGACGTATGTGTCATCAATATACCAGCCTACAAAATAATATCCTTCCTTGATGGGCTCCCAGTCCGAAACCAATCGCTTAAAAGAGTATGTCTTAGGGGCATCATCAACGTCATTATTCAAACTGGACCATGTTACAGTATATGTCTGGGACTTAATTACATCAGCGGCCGTATATACGGTGCCATCCTTAGCATAATAGTTAGAAAACGGCATAACTCCGCCATCAGTATCATAGCTGAACGTGAAAGTACGGGTATATTTCCATCTGGCTTTCAAGTAAACATGACCTGTACCAGCCCCTTTTCTATACGTTTCTATTGTCGCTCCAGCAGCATATTCACTCTGATCCACGTCGCAACTTGATGTCGATGTCACGACCCAACCGTCAAAAGTACAACCTTCTCTTACAGGTACCGTTGAAGTCAATTTGAAATTCACCTTGAAATTGGTCGTGTTAGTGATTGTCATGTCCGAGAACGAAGAAGCATTGCTTGCGCCATTAGGATCAAGATGAACATGCGTGCTTATCGCGAATACGGAATTGCTCATAAGAGCAAGGGACAAGGCCAATACAATATATTTCAATATCTTTTTCATCTTCCTTCCTGTTTTAAAGTGCGGCGTATGCGCCCATGCAGTCGTTCTGGCCGCGGGCGTCGATAATCTGAGTGATAATGCTCATCTCCAGATGGGCGTCCTGTCGGGTAGGGCGGGTGTAGCTGACAAAGAGCGGAGAGCCGGTCTGAGCACCCTTGGCTACGGCCGATGTATAATAATAGAAGCCGTCGGAGCCCTTCACCCAGCCTTCGCCTGGCAATCCGGAGAAAACGCCCTGAGACTCGTCCCAGCCTCCGACAATCTCTCCAGACTCGTTATACCAGTTAGCGACAATCGCCGCACGGACAAAGCCCAGGATGTTTCCGGTGTTCTTTATAACCAGAGCGGATTTAGTGTCTACGACAACCTGATCATCCACGCTCACACTGATGAAAGGCTTATTCATGTTGAAACGATAGGTATAGACCTTGCCCGGCGCCCAATTTATCGCAGGTACCGACGCCTTATAGACCAGTTCCTTGCCGTTCTCGACAAAGGTCAGCACAAACTTCACGTCACCGCTGCCCTCGATATCCTGAGGGATAAGCATGAAGGTGCGCTCCACGTGACCATCTGTATCTGTGAGATCCTGCCTTTCGCCAGTAGTGCTCTCGTTATATGCGACATCGAAAGTCTGGGTATATGTAGCGGTCGCTCCCGAAGGAGTCCAGACAATAGCCTCGCTCTCATTAGGCTGGAAAAGGCACGAGGCGCTGGCCAGGGCGCCTTCTATAGCGACGCTTTTAATCGTGATAGCCGGAGTATTACCGACGAGAAAACGGACCGCGCTCAGAGCGTGAGAGTATTTAAGAGGAATGCCGCCGCTGAACTCGCCAGGATAGGATCTCATATAACAAAGGAGCATATCCGACTGATTCACGGCGTCCTGCCCACTGGCAGCGTCCGCTGATGGCATCGAATAGGCGAAACTCATCGTCTTGGAGTTGTTGTCCACAGACATGCCCGTGATGCCTCCGTCAGAAAATGACAATGGAGCCCATGAATAGAAATCAACGTTCCTGTCCCTACCCTCTGGCCACGGATAGGCCTTGCTTGTCGCCCAACGAGTATCATTGAAGACAAGCGTCTCTCCTTCATCGAAGAAAGACCCGTTACGGTCGTAGGCCCTGATCCCGAGCGGAGAGATGTCGGCGAGGGTCGCCGTCGTCACGGGAGCACCCTTGGTCTGGGGTACATCCCCATAAGCGATGTAATCCCCTACGCTCAAGCTCATACAAAGAGTGTCGCCTCCCTGCTCACTGATTAATAGATAATTTTCCTCAGAGACGGCCGATTTTGTGACCGCTCCACCCTGAGACCATGGAGTCGTCTCAGAAACGTTGAAAGAGATTCTCTTTCCAGGCCTTACATAGCCTTCGCCTGACCTGTCGCAGGAACTGAGCGCAAAAACGGCGCACAATACCCCCAACGTCGGCACAATTGGTTTTAGGTTCATAATGTTACACTACCAAAAAAATACACTACTGGTGAACTTTGCGAAGTTAGGGATAATTTTTATATTTTCCCACAGGTTCTATCATATTTATTAACAATGTTTTAAACAAAAAAAATGACCGATCGCGAAATCGGTCATTTTTAAATATGAGAAATGTCAAAATTTCTTATTAGTTAAACAGATCGTTACCGTACGACGAGCCGCCAGTATAATCCTCAGTCGAGCCGCCCGGAGTCACAAGGTCTCTTAGCTTGACGGTATAATAATATATGTAACCCGGCTTCCAGGAAACATCCTCAAGGCTGGCCTGGGCGTTTATAGCGATCGGACCGTCAGCACCAGGAACCTCTATTTCAGCTTTTATGTAAGCGCCTGCGCCATGAGTATGAGTTACAATGGTAGGGACCACAAAAACACCCTGATTAGACAAATCCTCAGTATCTGTAAGAACATAATCCTCCGGTACTGACGCATCCACACACTGTAAGCAATGCTTCCCGTATTCACTAGAACCGACAGGATCGGTAACGCTCGTCGTAAATTCGCCTCTACTGCATACGCCATACAATCCTATACTTTTCAAAGTAGCGGAAGAATAAAAATCATCCGTCAAGAATCTGAAGGTGACAAGGGATGTCGCATGCATGAAATGAAGACAATAGTACGGCTCATCATGATGATACGCATAAGACAGACCTATCATGATGTTTTTCTGCTTATCAATTTTTGGAGTGCAATATATTTTGTAAGAGAAGAGCTCCTCCGATACGCTTATCACTGAAGGATCATTCGGAGCGAGTCCCGCATATATCATGTTGTCGTCATATGACTCCGGGTTATTGGTAGGGTCAGAAAGAAGCCAAGCGCCTTGTCCATTATTGTAACGATAACTATAATGCATCGTTCCCAAATTACGAAAAGGGTAGGGCTCTGTTGCACCTACCGCATACACTGCGAAACCTTCTTCACCATAAATGTTACGAAAACTATAGTTATCGGTTATGATATCATATTCATACACTTTTGTAGAAACACCCACGGGAGCAGGTCTGCTGGACTCCATAAGCGAGACAGCGACTTCACCATTACACTCAGCGCTCACCTGCATCTCGCGGCAAGTCACATCGCTCACAGATTTTACCGCCACTGGAGCATCCACTACGACAGAGAAAACCTTCTCGTTCTTTGCCGAATCCGGCACGATATCTCCCCTGTTACAAGCGTTCAATGCCACCACAAGGGCTATAAGAGATATTATATATTTTTTCATAGCGCTTCCGATTATTTGATAATAAGGTCAAAATTACCCAACTCAAGGCCTTGCCAGCAGCTGACGTAACTACCATTGTCTCCAAGTTCCACTTTCCATGTAGGAGTATTAGGATCGTCATTTATGAAAATATTGATATGCTGGAGCCACCACATATTCAGAGAGTATTGAATATCAGAGATAGTTGACTCAGCGACTCTAGCGGGGTCGACATTATTTTTACGGACTGTAAGTTTGATAGTCGCGTCACTCATGTACTGAGGAACCAGGAAAAGATTGTTCGCCTCGAAAAACTCATTGGTGAGCGGGAGGAGATTACCGTTCTGATCCCTATTCTCTATCACATAAGTATCGATGACATCGTCCTCGTCAAAACCCCAGATCCAGTCATCAATCA
Source organism: Bacteroidales bacterium (assembly GCA_024398335.1). Classification (GTDB taxonomy): domain Bacteria; phylum Bacteroidota; class Bacteroidia; order Bacteroidales; family UBA932; genus Cryptobacteroides. Next base: position 4,731 of record JAKSJJ010000014.1, read on the forward strand.
CTTCACCATCTTCGTTGTATTTAGGTCGGAAGGATCCGGAGATATACAAACCGCTAAGCTCGACAGAAAGGATATCAATATACGAAGGCTTCTCCGCGATATTAAACTGCAAAGGCGCAAGAAGAGGATTCATATAAAGGGTGAAATCATCACCCGGAAGTCCAAAAGCCTGAGCGCCGTAGATATCCTTCATCAAGCGGAAATCCGTAGGTGTCTGATACCTCATTCCCTTAACCGGGTCAAAGGAAACGAGATTTTCTTTCTCACTACCTGGAGCGAGCATGAGAACTGTCATGAAATGCTGCGCCGTAGGCCAGTTAAGGAAACGTGTCACATCATGCCAACCGCCAAGAGCAGCAGAATACTGGAAATCATCCAGGAAACAAAAAGGATCAGCATAGGCGTCTACATATATGATTCCCGCCAGAGAATTGACCTCGCGTTTGAAATCCTCTATCGTCCTGATAGGAGCGGTTCTGGTAGCAGCAGTAGTGACGGAGAAGCATACCTCCGAGTTTTTCTTTACAGACGAAGGGAGTTCTCTGGAGCATGACGAAAGTATCACGGCTACGGATACCATCGCAAGTGTGATATATCTTTTCATATTCATCTCAAATTAAAACTGGAAATCGAAAGGCGCCTCATAAAAATCCTCATTCTCCCTCTCACCTAACTCAATACCACCGACAGCAAGTTCCAAATAGTAGTCAAGACCACTCTTTTTTAGACGATAGCCATAGAACTTGCCCGCCTCATATTTGGTCCCTGCCGGTATATTGACAGTAAACATAACAGGGAAACGTCCATCTGAGAAGTAAGCGTAGAATCCCATGATATTATAACCACTCCCCTCGTTCTCGATAGCTTGAGGAATAATAAAAGTGCACTGATTCTGGTAAATTTTTGTCCCATATCCCTCCGGAACAGACCTTGTAGCCAGCATAATAGCCGTTCCTCTATTAGTATCGGAAGACTTGTCCAAGGCCCAAGAAAAACCATCCTGATCAACCGTACATTTACCCTTAGACCAGACATCGTACAAACCGAAAACCACGCTGCTGACTTTAGAATTGTCCTCTCCTTCCTGGAAAAGTACTGAGACATCAAAGCCTATAGCGGCGAGAGCATGATCGAAATGAACTTTCACCTTGCCATCATCCACACTCTGCTCGCTGTAAGCAAGAAGAAGATCCTGGCTGCGAAGCTGAGTAGTCACGTCAACGCCTTCATAAGAAAGGGAAATATCCCCAGTGAACGGCGGCATAGCGACATAATCAAAACTGAAAGACTTGGAAGTCGCATTGTACGACAGATTAGTCATCTTGCCAAGAGAATTCTCGTCCAAGACAGGAGCGTATGAGAGGAACGCTACAGAAGAAGTCTTTGGCCAGTAGAATGTCTCGGCAGTTTTCCATGCATTGGTTCCTTGCACATAATTGACTTTCGCCAAGTTCATAAGATGCGCGTCTTTCCCCTGTTCAGGATCGCAGACATAAGCATCTGTCACAAAACTCCCATAGAGGGAAGAAAGATTGGCACTTGTCGCCACAAGACCTTTAGAGGCGACTTCTTCAACCTGGAAGGCAATGGGATCTCCTGAAGAAGGTACAGGGGTCTTTGAACACGACGAGCCAAGACATAGAGCGCCCGCACATGCCATTACCGACAAGAAAAGATTAAATCTCATATGGTTACACTTTATAATGAATTAGCGTACTCAAGCGTCATCGCCAAGCGATGACCGTCCCACTAACCAACACCAAACACGCAAATATACAAACATTTATGACATTTTCAACTATTTATTCTAAATATTAACTAAACAATTGCAAAAACATGGCAAAGAACTTGGGGCAATACCTAAAATGACAAAAAAATGATTATTTTTGTAAAAATAGACATCATTTTCATGAAAAAAGCACTTTCCTTAACACTTGGACTTTCTTTTTTTCTCGGAGCGTCATGCCTCGCCTTCGCCCAGCAGAAGTCTTCCGAATCCGAGCGTCCTACTATCTACATGGTAGCTAACGCGCACTGGGACACCCAGTGGAGATGGACCCTTCAGCAATCAATCAGCGAATATCTGCCAAATACCCTGAAGCAGAATCTCGCCCTGATGGACGCCTACCCTGAGTATATCTTCAACCTCGAAGGCGCCGTCAAATACGCGATGGCAAAAGAAGACGAGCCCGTACACTACGAGAAAATGAAAGAGAGGGTCATCGAAGGACGCTGGCATCTTTCCGGCAGCGGATGGGACGCTAATGACCACAACCTCCCTTCAGCGGAGGCATGTATACGCAACTATCTCTACGGTCAATCCTTCTACAAAAAAGAGTTCGGCATCAAGTCCACCGACATCATGCTTCCGGACTGCTTCGGTTTCAGCTACACAATCCCTACAATCGCGGCTCACTGCGGCATCATAGGATTCGGCACCCAGAAGCTCCAGTGGAGAAATAATCCATTCTACGAGGACGGACGCAAGGTTCCGTTCAATTTCGGAATCTGGGAAGGAATCGACGGGTCGAAGATCATGGCCCTCATGGATGGAGGCAAATATTCATGGGACCCAAAGGAAGACATCACCGACCTGAAGGATTTCCACGAGCGTCTCGCCGAGGCCCAGATCCCTGCCGCATACAAATATTTCGGCACCAAGTCCTCACGCCTTCAAGGCGACAGGGGCGGTTCCCCTACCCCTACAGCCGTCGCTGTCGTAGATTACGCCTGCTCACATCCGAAGAGCTACGATGTACGTTTCGCGACATCCGACCAGATGTATAAGGACTACTGGATGGACAGCCGCCTGAAGACATATAAGGGAGAACTCCTCATGGATGTTCACGCCACGGGCTGCTACACCTCCCACACCGAGATCAAAAAACTCAACCGTCAGCTGGAGTGGCTGCTTATCGCCGCAGAGGGAGCGGGAGTGATCGCTGAGGAATGCGAGGTGATGAACTACCCTTCATATACTCTTGACGAGGCCTGGAGAAGAGTGCTCATCCACCAGTTCCACGACGACCTTCCAGGTACCAGCATCCCTGAGGCTTACGCCATTACCTACAGCGACTACTACGCCACGCTGAATCAACTCGAGAACCTTCTCAGAACTGAGATCATAAGCATCGCCAGCGCCCTTGACACCCGCGTCAAAGGCACTCCTGTGGCCGTTTTCAACCCTCTTACCGTCTCTAACAAGAGCATCGCCACTGTCACCATCGACCTTCCTTCTAAATATAAAGGCGTCAGCGTGGTCTCCCCTGACGGAAAGTCCGTCCCTTGCCAGATTCTCTCCCGTGAGGGCGACAAGGCAGTCGTCATGTTCGCAGGAGAAGTCCCTTCAATGGGCGTAGCCATCTTCGACGTAAGACCTTCAGGCGCCGCGGCCAAGGCTTCAAAGAATCTCAAGGCTTCAGGCAAGGTCATCGAGAACAAGATCTACCGCGTGGAGGTCGATAACGCAGGAGACATCTGCTCTATCATAGACAAGAGATACGGCGTGGAGATGGTCCGCGAGGGCGAGAGCTTCGGCTACAGCGTCTTCACGAACAACGCTTCTCCGAAGTGGCCTGCATGGGAGGTCATCAAGGACGTCATCGACCAGGAGCCAGTCAAGGTTGACTCCGGAGTCAAGATCAGCGTAGAGGAGCTTAGCGCCATGCGCGCCGTTCTCAAGGTAGAAAAGAGCTTCGGAGCATCTTCGTTTGTTCAGAGAATCATCCTCACCGACGGAGCGCAGGACGACAGGATCGACGTACAGAACAGTGTCGATTGGAACAGCATGGAGACCCTTCTCAAGGCGTCGTTCCCTGTAGCCTTCGACGCCAAGGAGGCAAGTTACGACCTTAGCCTGGGCAGCGTTCGCCGCGGAAACAACACCCTTACTCAGTACGAGGTTTACGGTCATCAGTGGGCCGACATGACAGCGGACGATCAGAGCTACGGCGTCACTATCATGAATGACTGCAAGTATGGCTGGGACAAGCCAAATGACCATACTCTGCGCATGACTCTTCTTCACACCCCGTCAACAGGCAAGTCAAAGGACAAGCATCAGGCGACAATGGACCTTGGCCATCATGAGTTCACATACTCTATCATGGGTCATAAGGGAGCGCTCGACCCTGCCGCCGCCGACATCGCGTCAGACTTCCTCAACCAGGGCAAGATAGCATTCGTGACAGACATCCATAGCGGAAGCGCGAAGCAGTTCTCCGCCGTCAGATCTTCTTCTGAGAATATCCGCGTGAAGGCATTCAAGAACGCCATCGACGAGGACGGAGCGGTGATTGTACGTGTATATAATCAGAGCGACAAGAGTGCGGAGGCCGTCCTTACTTTCGCGGGCGAGATTCTCAGCGCGGAGGAGGTCAACGGACTTGAAGAGAGCCTCGGCGCGGCTTCATACTCAGGCAAGACCCTCAGCGTCAAGGCGGGAGCCTTCCAGCCTAAGACATACAAACTCCGTCTGGCCGCCTCCCCTGTCAAGGGTTCACGCGCCCAGTACAAGAGCGTAGCGATCCCTGCCAACACCGTCGCCATCACCTCAGACGCTTTCAGCGCATACGGACAGGCTGACCCTCAGTGGCATTCTTACGCCGCCGAGATTCTCCCTTCAGAGTTCGAGGTAGAAGGAGTTCCTTTCAGCATCATGAAGTCAGATTTCAACAACGGAGTCCTTTGCGAGGGTCAGCAGATCGACCTTCCTCAGGGTTGCTCTAAGGTATGGGTTTTGGCCGCTTCGACCGAGGGCGAGCGTGAGGCTGTCTTCAACGCCGGAGAGGACGTAGAGGCACATGTGGGCTATTTCTCAGGTAGATTCGGAGCATACGGATGGAAGAACTACTATGACAGCTTCACCCGCGAGGGACGTCTCGCGTACGTAGGAACCCACCGACACGACTCAAGCCTTCGCAACGAGCCATACGTGAATACCTGGCTCTTCCTTGTCGAGGTCCCTGTCAAGGGCGTAAACGCCGAGACCGGCCTTCCTGAGCTCACACTTCCAAAAGACAGCAAAGTCCTTGTCCTGAGCGTCACCGCCCAGATGTAATATCGGCTGCATCCGAGCGTCAGCTGCCTCCTCCTCAGACCGTCTCGCTATCGCTCGACCCCTCCCACTGCGCTGCGCTTGTGGGCCCCTCCCTCTTACGATGCCGAGGGCGGCACGGGTCAAGGAGGAGGCAGCCGAACGTCTCTACGGCAACCAACGTACGTAGGTAACATGAGGAAAAATAGGGTGACTTCCTAGTCTATCTGGACTTCGGGGTCACCTTTTTCAACATCGCCTGGCAGCCGGCGAGGACGTCGCGGTAGGTTTCCTCGAAATCGCCAGTGTACCAAGGATCAGCCACATCAGGCCCGGTCTTCGGAGCCTGCGAGGCATTGTCAGCCGCGCTGGCGGAGGCGCCCTCCATTGGCCACCACATCATCATCGAGACCTTCCCCAAAGGGTCCTCCCCAAGCATACGCATGATGTTACGATAATTATAACGGTCCATGCACACGATATGGTCGAACTTGTCATAATCCGACGCCCTGAGCTGACGCGCCGTCTTAGAAGTATCGAAAGCCACGCCCTTCTCACGCAGTTTTCTCTGCGCGGGCGGATAGATATGATTGCCTATCTCCTCAGTGGAGGTGGCCGCTGACTCGATATAAAAACGATCAGACACGCCCGCCTTAGCGACCGTGTCCTTCATAACGAATTCCGCCATGGGACTACGACAAATATTCCCGTGGCAGACAAAAAGAATCTTTATCATAGAAGACCTACCCTCTGATAGATAGTGTCAACCCTCTGGAGGTAGTAATTAAGGTCGAAGCACTGCTCGAGCTCAGCCTCAGAAAGAGGAAGCTCGCCGGCCTTGACCTTGAGCATAAGCAGATCCTTAAGGCTGCTGCGCTCAGAAAGGGCCTGCATAGCCACAGGCTGGACAGTATCATAAGCCTTCTCACGCACCCAACCCTTATCGATAAGGGCAAGGAGAACCTTCTGCGCGAAGACGACTCCGTGAGTCTTATTGATATTCTCGAGCATGTTCTCAGGATATGCCACGAGGTTATCCAGAATGCTTGTGAAACGGGTCAGCATATAGTCAAGAAGCATTGTAGCGTCAGGGAGGATGATACGCTCTGAAGAAGAGTGAGAGATATCTCTTTCATGCCAGAGAGCCACGTTCTCGCAAGTAGCCGCCATATATCCCCTCATGACACGTGCGCAACCGCACATGTTCTCACTTCCGATAGGGTTACGCTTGTGAGGCATAGCGCTTGAGCCCTTCTGGCCCTTACGGAAAGCCTCCTCGACCTCATGAACCTCCTGTCTCTGAAGGCTTCGCACCTCCATTGCCATCTGCTCGATTGAAGAAGCGATGACGGCGAGAGTAGCGAGATACCATGCATGACGGTCACGCTGGAGCACCTGAGTCGAGATAGCGGCGCTATTGATACCGAGTTTATCGCAGACATAGTCCTGAATCTGTGGAGGAAGATTGGCGAAGTTACCTACCGCTCCGCTGATCTTACCGGTCTCGACACCCTGACGTGCGGCCTGGAAACGCTCGATATTACGCTTCATCTCCTCATACCAGAGAGCCCACTTAAGACCGAAGCTGGTGATCTCGGCGTGCATTCCGTGGGTACGTCCCATGCAAGGCTGATCCTTGAACTCAAGAGCACGGCGGCGAAGCACCTCAAGCATAGCCTTCAAGTCCTCATCGAGAATCTTGTCCGCCTGGCTGATAAGATAGCCGTTGGCCGTATCAACAACGTCTGTAGAAGTAAGGCCATAGTGGACCCACTTGCGCTCCTCACCTACTGTCTCGCTGACGGCGCGGGTGAAAGCTACGACATCATGACGGGTCTGCTCCTCTATCTCACGGATCCTGTCGATTGAGAATGATGCTCCGGCGCGGAGTTTCTCGACATCCTCCCAAGGGATGACTCCAAGTTTGCTCCATGCCTCACAGGCGAGGATTTCTACTTCAAGGTAAGCGTTGAACTTGTTCTGTTCTGTCCAGACGGCCCTCATTTTCGGCCTGCTGTATCTCTCAATCATAGTTTATGGATGTATTAATTAATATCTCGCAAATTTAATCGAAAAAAGGGATTCTCGAAAGAATTTTGCTAACTTGCGTGCCGTAAAATCGCTAGAAATGAAATATCTTATCGTATCAGACATACACGGCTGCCTTCCGGCCCTCGAAAAAGTCCTGAACTTCTTCGTAAAAGAGAATTACGACCAGCTCGTGCTACTTGGAGATATCCTTAACTACGGCCCTCGAAACGGCGTCCCTCAGGGACTTGACGCCATGGGCATAGTCGACAGGCTCAACGCCCTGTCGGACCGTATCACCGCCGTTCGCGGCAACTGCGACTCCGAGGTCGATCAGATGCTTCTCGCGTTCCCTTGCCTGGCTGACTATGCTCTCTTAGTTGTAGGCGACAAGAAACTTTTCCTCACCCACGGACATCTTTTCAACCCTTCACAGACAAAAGGCGTAAACGCTTTCCTTAGCGGTCACACCCACCTTTGGGAACTTGAGCGAAGAGAGAACGTCCTTGTATGCAACACCGGAAGTGTCACCTTCCCTAAAGACGGACGAGCAGCTACATTCGCTACTCTCGACGAAGACATGATCCTGAAAGTCAGAGCATTGGAAGACTATTCCGTTCTCGCCCAGCAGGCTCTATAAACCCTTAAATACATCAAAAAAGACTGACCTTTCGATAGGCCAGTCTTCTTTTTCATATCAAGGATTCAAGCTTATTTAAGAGTATTGAGACACTCAGCGACTGAAGCCTGGATCTGCTCCAAAGAAGCGTCGCTAGGGACGAACTTCTCGCCTACGATGTTCTCGTAAAGCTCGACATAACGGTCGGTGATGCCCTTTACGACCTCTGGAGTCATCTCAGGGACAACCTCTCCCTCACGGCCCTGGAAGCCGCCCGCCATGAGCCACTCACGCACGAACTCCTTTGAGAGCTGCTTCTGACGCTCGCCTGCGGCAAGACGCTCAGCATAGCCGTCAGCGTAGAAATAACGTGAAGAGTCTGGAGTGTGGATCTCGTCCATAAGATAAATCACGCCGTCTTTCTTACCGAACTCATACTTTGTATCGACAAGGATAAGGCCTCTCTTAGCCGCCATCTCAGTTCCTCTCTGGAAAAGAGCGCGGGTGTATTTCTCGAGAGCGGCGTAATCCTCGGCCGAAACGATGCCGCTGGCGATGATGTCCTCACGGGAAATATCCTCGTCATGGCCCTCAGCGGCCTTTGTGGTAGGAGTGATGATTGGCTCAGGGAACTTCTGGTTCTCGACCATACCCTCAGGCATAGCCACGCCGCAGATAGTTCTCTTGCCGTCGCGGTACTCTCTCCAAGCATGGCCTGAAAGATAACCGCGGATAACCATCTCGACCTTGAAAGGCTCGCATTTGTGTCCTACGGTCACATTAGCCTCAGGAACGGCGATCTTCCAGTTTGGAAGGATGTCAGAGGTGGCGTCGAGGAACTTCTCGGCGATTTTGTTAAGGATCTGGCCCTTGTAAGGAATACCCTCAGGAAGGACTACATCAAAAGCGGATATACGGTCAGATACGACCATCACCATATACTTGCCGTCGATGTCATAGACATCACGCACCTTGCCGACATACTTGCTCTTTTGTCCCTCAAAGCAGAAGTCGGTACCTTTAATCGCTTTCATATCTTACTAGGAATTAAATGATTACTCAAAAATAGTCTCGTCACGGTCAGGACCTACTGAAACAATCTTCACAGGCACTCCGATGTACTTCTCGATAAAGGCGATGTACTCGGCAAGAGACTTAGGAAGAGATGCCCTGGTGCGGCAGACGGTGATGTCCTCTGTCCAGCCAGGGAACTCAGTATAGACCGGAACAACCTCGGCGGCTGAGTCTGCAGGATAGACATCAGTCTCGACGCCGTTAACCATGTAACTTGTACAGAGCTTAATAGTATCGAATCCGCTGAGAACGTCAGATTTCATCATGATAAGGTCAGTCACGCCATTGATCATAACGCTGTAGCGAAGCTGCACGAGATCGAGCCATCCGCAACGGCGAGGACGTCCTGTCACAGCGCCGAACTCATGACCAAGGGCACGAAGCTTCTCCCCTGTCTCGTCGAAAAGCTCTGTAGGGAAAGGGCCGTTACCCACGCGGGTGCAGTACGCTTTGAAAACGCCCCAGACCTTGCCTATCTTCTGAGGAGCGACGCCAAGACCTATGCAGGCGCCTCCGCACATGGTTGACGATGATGTGACAAATGGGAATGTTCCGTAATCGACGTCGAGCATAGTACCCTGAGCACCCTCGGCGAGCATGTCAGTGTCTTTAAGACGCTCGTTCACATAATACTCGCAGTCCACGATAGGGAAAGTCTTGAGATACTCCACAGCCTCGAACCACTCCTGATCCTGAGCATGAGGATCGCACTGAAAGCCAAGTCTTTCGATCTGCTGTATATGTCTATCCTGTAATGTTTTATATCTATCTTTGAAATCCTCTGCGAGAGCATCGCACACGCGGAGACCCTTACGTCCTGTCTTGTCGTTGTAAGCAGGTCCGATACCCTTGAGGGTAGAGCCGATCTTCGCCTTTCCAAGAGCAGCCTCGTTGGCGGCGTCGAGAAGACGATGAGTAGGAAGAATGAGATGGGCGCGGCGGGAAACCACGATTCTCTCACGGATAGGAGCGCCTGTCTTGTTGATAAGCTCCTCGCACTCACCCTTGAAAGCGATAGGGTCGAGAACGACACCGTTTCCTACGATATTCACTGTTCCTTCGCGGAGAACACCTGAAGGAATGCTGCGCAGAACGAAACTGCGTCCCTCATAGTGGATTGAATGACCCGCGTTAGGACCGCCCTGGAAACGGGCTACGACGGGATACTGTCGGGTTAATACATCAACGATTTTTCCTTTGCCCTCATCACCCCACTGGAGTCCGAGAACGACATCAAGTTTAGACATTATATAAAGAGGTATTAATTTCGTTCCAACAACCCACAAATGTAGTCATTATTTCGCGTATCCTAAAATAAAATAGATACCTTTGTCAGAGAAATTATAAACTGAATTATGAACATTGTCTTCCTCGACGCCGCTACAGTCGGCGAAGTGTCCCTCTCCCCTATAAGCCGATTAGGTGATCTGACAACATATCCCACCTCGACTCCCCAGCAGGTTCTCGAAAGAGTAAAAGACGCCGAAGTTCTGATTATCAATAAAATAAAGGTAGATAAAAACCTTATAGACGCCGCTCCAAAGCTCGCTCTTATCTGCGAGGCCGCGACAGGAGTGAACAACATCGACCTCAAATACGCCGCCTCCAAAGGCATACCTGTAAGAAACGTGGCGGGCTACTCTACCGACGCCGTCGCCCAGCTGACGTTCACTCAGATCCTCTGTCTTCTTTCCCGTCCGTACGAGTCTGACTCGTTCATTAAAAGCGGAGAATATTCTCAAAGCGGCCTCTTCACAAAGCCTGACGCCCAGTTCACCGAGCTCGCGGGCAAGACAATGGGAATCATTGGCATGGGAGCCATAGGAAGCCGTGTCGCATCCATAGCGCAGGCCTTCGGCATGAAGGTCGTCTATTTCTCCACTTCAGGCACTTCCCACTGCTCGCTCTACCCTAGCCTCTCCCTTGAGGATCTTCTCGCCCAGAGCGACATCGTGAGCATTCACGCCCCTTTGAACGAGCGCACCAAGGGGCTTATCGGAGAGCAGCAGCTTAAGATGATGAAGCCAGGGGCCATTATCGTGAACATGGCAAGAGGAGGGATCATCGACGAAGAGGCCCTCGCGCAGGCCATCAGCGAGGGGCAAATAGGCGGGGCCGCCACCGACGTATTCACCGCGGAGCCCGTCAAAGAGGAGAACCCACTTCTTCACACCACAAAGCCTGAGCGTCTGCTTTTGACCCCGCACATAGGCTGGGCGAGCAAAGAGGCCGTGGAGCGCCTTATCGAGGGAGTCGCAGACAATATTAGGAAGGGATTCTGATGTATAAAGGAGAATTCATCGCCCTCGCGACAGCGATCAGTTGGACAGCCTGCGCCGTCATGGCGGAGGTCGCCAGCAAGCGTATGGGCTCTCTAGCCCTGAACGTGATAAGAATGGCGCTGTCTCTTATCATGCTGGTCGCCCTGATGTGGATATACACCGGCGTGCCCTTCCCGGCGGGAGCGGACAACCAGACATGGACATGGCTGCTTCTTAGCGGAATGGTCGGCTATGTCATTGGAGATTACTGCGTGTTCAGCTGCTACATCCTTATAGGTTCGCGCTTTGGCCGGCTGCTGATGGCCCTCGCCCCTATCGCGGCGGCCTTCACAGGTTGGCTGATGCTCGGGGAGACGATGGGGGCCGCCGCGCTCGCCGGCATGGTCGTGACTATGGCGGGCATCGCCCTCTCCCTTTCAGGCAAGAAAGACACCCCCGCGGGAAAACTCCCCGTCAAAGGAATAGTCTTCGGAGTGATCGCGGGGCTATGCCAGGGCGTGGGTCTGGTGCTCAGCGCGAAGGGACTCGTTTGCTACGACGCCTCCCTTTCGCAAATGGACGTCACATCAGGGATCGACGTTGACAGGGTGCGGGACCTTATCCCCTTCTCATCCACCGCGATACGCGCCGTCATCGGTCTTGTAGGCTTCACCGTATGGTCGCTAGTCAGCGGACATGGCAAGGACATAGTCACAGGGCTGAAGGATAGAAAAGGGATGCTGGCGGCCCTTGGAGCCACAATCACAGGTCCGTTCCTCGGCGTGAGCCTCTCCTTGATGGCGACAATATACACAAACACCGGAGTCGCGCAGACCATCATGGCCCTGACCCCGGTGCTGATAATTTTCCCGACCTGGATACTCTTTCACCAGAAAATCACTCTCAGAGAGATTCTCGGCTCTATTGTAGCGGTGGCGGGAGTTTCGCTTTTCTTCGTATAATTACTCAGCGACGACCTCTGTAGCCTTGATGACTACATTGCCCTGGGCGTCCTTAAGAGAAAGAACGCCTTCCTCGAGTACGAATGCTGCTACATTATTAAATGCGGCGGCGAACTCATCCTCACGGAACTCCTCAGGAACGAACATCTTTGTCATGCCGCTCTCAGAGAAAGAGACAGCGCCATTCTCGCCCTCCTCGTATGCGGCGAAGATCTGGTTGCCGCCTACTGTGGCGTTAACCTGACCCTCAGCGAATGATACAGAGGCAGGTGTCTCGGTCTGGTTCACATACTCAACTCCGTTGAGCTCGACAACGTTGAAAGACTTTCCGTCAAGGGCGGCTACTGGCTCTTCGCTCTGGCCCTTAGGAGCGCATGCTACAGCGCACACAGCAGCTAATACAGCGATAAATTTCTTCATGATATTTCTGATTTAAATGTAAGTTTCCGCGAATATAACCATACTTTCCCATAGAAAAAAGCGCGCCATTCGCCCCTAAGCTGCCTCAACTCGCCACAAAACCCTCTTCACGCGCCACTTTCACGCCTTCACGTGCGTGAAAATCCAATCAGTCTTCCCATCTTCGCATTATTCAAATTTTCATATAAATTTTACTCATGAAACATTACCTTGCTATTTTTTTTTTTTTTTCCAAGCGCGACTGGAAGAAAGCCGCTTTGAGCAACTACGGCGGAGAAGACTTCACTTTCG
>JAKSJJ010000140.1 GCA_024398335.1 Bacteroidales bacterium
TGCGATACTGCTCAAACTTATAAGCGAAGAACACCGCCTGAGCCTTATCCTCAGAAACAAACATCTCGCTGGCGAAGCCGGTCTTATCAAAAGGAGAAATCAGCCTGTAAAGATCGCCCTGCTGAACGATAGGACGAACAGTCTCCTTATAAAGCTTGAAAGCGTTACGGGCGAAAGTGAACTCCTCCGGACTCAAGTCACTAGGTTTCATCTCCATTCCCAGACGACCTGTCATGGCCACGTCAAAACGGAATTTGAGAGGCACCTGACGGTGGGTCTGATGATTAGGAGAAGCGCTCACGTGCTGAGCCATAGCACAGCTTGGGAAGAACATGCTTGTTCCCCACTGCATGAATAGCCTCTGCTCAGCGTCAGTGTTATCGCTGACCCAGAACTCGTCAAAATAAGGCATGACGCCATAATTGACCCTTCCGCCACCGCTCGCGCAGCACTGAATCACCAAATCAGGATATTTCTCCCTGACCCTCTGGAGAACCTTTATAAGACCGAGCTGATAGTCCACGTAAAGATGGCTCTGCTTGTCAGCGCTCAGATATGAGGAACCGTAACTATATATCTCGGCGTTGCAGTCCCACTTGATATAATAAGTGTTAGGAGTCTCTATCATGATGTCGTCAACGACCTTGAACACGAAGTCCTGGACAGCAGGATTGCTAAGATCGAGAGTGAGCTGAGTGCCGCCACGGCCCGTTATCAGCTCCCTGTCAGGATGGCAGATGACCCAGTCAGGATGCTTCTCGAAAAGCTCGCTCTTGGTATTTGTCATCTCCGGCTCAATCCATATACCCCACTTGATGCCACGTTCGGCAGCCGCCTTCTCAAGAGCAGGGACGCCGTTTGGAAGCTTCTCCCTGTCTGTCACCCAGTCACCCAGAGCGCAGTCGTCCACGCTTCTTTTGTACTTGCCGCCGAACCAGCCGTCATCCATGACGAAAAGCTCTCCGCCAAGATCCCTCACGCCGTCCATCATCGTCTCCATCTTCTCCTGGTTCACCGCGAGATATACTCCCTCCCAAGAATTGAGAAGGGTCTTACGCAGAGCCTGGCCATTGTGTATCTTGTCGTTAAGGCGTGCCCAGCGATGATAATTTCGGCTGACGCCACCCTTTCCCTCGTCAGAATATGCCAGAGCGAGGGCAGGAGTAGTGAAGCTCTCCCCTTTCTCGAGAGTGTACTGGCTATTATACTCGTTGATTCCGGCGACAAGACGATGGACCTTCGCCCCTTCTGACTCTATGCTCATGCGGAAATTACCGCCCCAGCAAAGCACCGCGCCTATGGTCCTTCCATGATTCTCCGAAGGCTTGCCGTCCAGAGACAGCATGATATTAGGCCTGTTCTGGAAAGCGTTCTTCGAGCCGTTCATGTCATGAACCTCGAAGCAACCCATAGTCAAAGGCTCCTCATAGACATACGCCTCCGCGGCCCAGACACCATGCTGATGGCTTACCCACACGTCGCCCCTGCGCACCGGAAGAAATCCGCTGGCGTATTTATTAAGCACGATAGGCTTCTTTTCAAGATTTCGGATAACCGTCCAAGTCTCGATCACATCGCAGTTCGAGTAGGCCTTATAGCAAAGATCGACCTCGACCTTATGGACTTTGTCCCTCATCGTGATCGTGTAAAGAGTAGCGTCCTTGAGGCTTTCACATTTGTCGCTCACATAGACAAGCTCCGTACTCAGGTCTCCGTCCACGTGCTTGACACTGAGCGCCGAGGCGTTCAAGAAAGCCTTGCTATGACCGAACGCGGGATAAGCTTCCTCCCACAAGCCATTAGCCTTATAAACCTGTTCCGAGTCCGAAACCTTTGAACCATAGTATGCTATATGAACCGGTTTACCCTCCTCCGCGTTAAGGAGAAGGGTAGAACCAGGGGTGTTCACATATATGTCTTTCGCTCCTAAAGAAGCTCCAGCGAAGGCGGCGAGAGCCACCAGGAAGAGTTTTCTCATGAGAATTATTTAGTAGTGAACTTATAAACTGTGTGCTGAGTGTAAGTCTCGCCTGGACGAAGGACCGTCTCAGGGAAATTGGCGTGGTGGATACCGTCAGGGAACTTCTGGGTCTCAAGGGCGAGAGCCTCTCTATAGCCTATGATACGTCCCTGCTTACCGGCATATGTGCCAGGGAAGAAGTTTCCGCAATAGAACTGTATGCCTGGCTGGTCAGAGAAAATCTCCATCACCCTGCCGGTAGTCTCCTCGCTGAGCGTGCAGACAAGATGCATCTCGCCGTCCGCAGGAACGTCAAGAACCCAGTTGTGGTCATATCCGCCGCCAAAGTTGAGCTGAAGGTCATTCGCCTCGACCCTCTCGCCTATCGCATGAGGCTCACGGAAGTCAAACGGAGTTCCCTCGACAGGCATTATCTCGCCGGTAGGGATAAGCACCTCATCCACTGGAGTGATGCCGCTTGCCGGGATCGTGAGGATGTGGTCAAGGATAGTGCCGCCCTGAGAGCCTTTGAGGTTATAGAAGGCATGGTTGGAAAGATTGACAGGAGTAGCCTTATCCGTGGTCGCCTCATACTGGATGTCGAAGCCGTTATCCTCTGTGAGGGTATATGTCAGAAGGATGGTAAGATTGCCAGGGAAGCCGTCCTGTCCGTCAGGAACGACATATTTGAAGGTGACTGACGACTCCGAGCGTTTGACAAGGCTCCAGCGGACCATATCGACGCCGAGAAGGCCTCCGTGCAGAGTCTGGCCGTTATTGTTCTGAGGCAGGGTGTACTCTTTGCCGTCAAGGGTGAACTTTCCGCCGCCGATACGGTTGGCCACGCGTCCGACGGTAGCTCCGAGGAAGCGCTCGCCAGTGTTGTGATAGTATCTCTCGATGTCGTCATATCCGACGATCACATCGTCAAGTACGCCGTTCTTGTCTGGGGCGAAAAGGGAGATCACGCGGGCTCCGAAATCAGTCACCTGCATGGTCAGGTCGCCTGCATGGAGTTTATAAAGGTTAGCATGAGCCCCGTTCATCAGAGGGTCTTTCTGATGGAAGGCGAAAGGATCGACAAGGGCGAGAGGGGCCTTGAGGGGAGCCTCGATGACCATCCTGTTCGCTTCGCGTACGCGAGCGAGGTCCATCTTGAGCATTTCCCTGTCGTATGTATAGAAGCCGTTGACCTCTCCCTCGACGTCGGTTGTCTGGGTATAGACAGCGGCGGCGCATTTGTCAAGCTGCTTGATGTCCACCAGGCCATTAGCGTATGTCACGTACATGTCAGTGACATCGTCAGTGCTCTCGAACTGGATGTATCCCCATTTACGGCCGATCTCCCAGAGATGTCCCTCGACAGGATATCCGATTCCGCCGTACTCGCCAAGCACATTGACCATATTGTCGTCAAGAATGCGCATGCGAGGATGAGGGTAAGTGTGGGTGTCAAGGATGTCACCTGCGCCCTCGATCCAGTTTCCACCGGAAGCTGCGTTGACTAGACGGGTAGGATCCAGAGCCTTGGTGTAGTCAGCGACGGTCTTGGTGTCGAACTGTCCCCATGCCTCGTTGAACGGAACCCATACAACTATGGACTGGAACTTAGCGAGCTGAGCGACTATCTCAGTCCACTCCTTATAATAATTGGACTTGTTCTGATCGTTCAGAGCCCAATAATCGGAGCCAGCGCCGTAGCAATCCTCACCCTGGGCCCAGTCAGAACGCTCCACGTAGCATCCGATACAAGGCATGTCCTGCCATATCATCATGCCGAGGCGGTCGCAGTCATAATACCAACGTGAAGGCTCTACCTTGATATGTTTTCTTATCATGTTGAAGCCAAGCTCCTTAGTCTTCTCGATGTCGAAGGCCATAGCCTCAGCGGTAGGAGCGGTATAGAGTCCGTCAGGCCACCAGCCCTGATCCAAAGGTCCGAACTGGAAGAGGATCTCATCGTTAAGAGCGAGTCTCTTTACACCTGCCTCGTCCGCCTTCTGGGAAATCTCACGTATAGCGGTGTAGGCGTCAACCTTATCCACTACTTTGCCGTCACGTATAACGCTGATTCTGAGGCCGTAAAGATATGGGCGGCCAGGACTCCAGAGCTTAGGACGGCGCACTTTCATAGTAGCGCTCTGCCCGGCGGCTACTTTAGCGGAGGCCTTCTTGAAAAGACCGAGGGCAGGAGACTCAGGATTGTATCCTACTCTAGGGCGAAGCACATCAACCTTTACGAGGTCGCCTTCTTTCGCTCCTTCCAGGACAGGAGTCACGACAAGGGTTCCGTCAATTGAGGTGACTACGTTATAGTCAACGACATGAGCCTCCGTCGAGACAGCCTCCATCCATACGCTCTGCCAAATACCTGTCACCGGGGTGTACCATATTCCCTTAGGATCGCTCACCTGCTTTCCGCGAGGGATGGAATATGCCGGGTCGTCGGTAGGGTCCCAGACCTTCACGACAAGTTCCGCAGGGCCCTGCTCAAGGGCAGCTGTAACATCGTACGAGAAAGCGGTGAATCCACCAGTGTGCTGGCCGACAAGCTCGCCGTTCACGAAAACATCAGCGGACCAGTCAACAGCGTCGAAATGAAGGAGCACCTTCTTCGAATCCCACTCCTGAGGTTTCTCGATTGTTCTTTTATACCACAAAAGCTGCTCGCCGCTTACCCTGCGTCCGACTCCAGAAAGAGAGGACTCTACGCAGAAAGGAACCAGAATCTGTCCTTCAGCCTCAGGCATA
>JAKSJJ010000141.1 GCA_024398335.1 Bacteroidales bacterium
CAGTGGTATATGAAAATTATCCTTCTTCGCAACACGTCCAGGTTGAGACTGCTGACGGTGTCGCTGGTCTTGTTGTTATTCATGGTGATGCCGGAAGTGAACATGACAGCGCTTTTATGGTGCTCCACGAATGGCTTCTGGTCGCTGACTTTCTTGTAGAAAATCTCTGTGAACTTATCGCTCCCGTAGTAGGAATAAGCGAGTTCCAATCCTGTGCCGTAAAGCGTGTTGATCTGTCCGGTGATTTCTTTCTGACGTTGAGTCAAACTGTTGACTCCCAACATTATAAGATAGTCCTCTCGTTTGCTCTTAAGGGGAGACAGACTGCTTCCTATCTGGTCTATGTTGACGAGCATTTTCACGTTTTGGGAGTTGATGACCTTACCGCTGAGAGGATCGTGATATTCTCCTTTGTCGATTTTTTTCCAGAGCTCATTCGCCCCTCCAAGACTGATGCCCTTAGCGTCCAGAGCGACAAAGATGATGTTCGAGTTGAAACTTCGCCCCATAGTCTTGGCGATGGAGAACATTTCCGACATGGAAATCATAGCCGCGACTCCTGAGGCGTTACTGTCCGCGCCAGGGTACATCGTCCCGTCAATCGTCCCCAGTCCATCAAAATGGGCGCAGACTATCACGTACGTGTCCTTGGGCGATTTCTTTGAGCCTGGCATCATGCCTATGACATTGTGACCTACAAGGCCCTTGCCGGGGTAGAAATGCTTGCAATAACTTCCGTCAATGGGAAGAAGACCGTTATTCTTGAACTCTCTGGCTATCCAGAAGGCCGCCTCTGTCGATCCTCTTGTGCCCGTGGCTCTGCCCTGGCAGATGTCGCTTGATAGAAAACCTATCTGCCGCTCGAGTTTCGCCGGCCACACGACATTATGTACGAGGTGCTCTCCACTTCCTTTTCTATAAGCGGCCTGAGCGTCGGCACGGTTTCCTGAAAGGAAAAGTTGAGCCACTGCTAAGAGCGTGATTAAGAAAGTTTTTTTGAGCATTTTTGACGGTTGTTGAGCGATTAATGCCTATATTTGCATATTGGCGTGCGTTTTGTAAACACCAAAGATAGTTATTATCATTCTCATTAAGAAATAAAATCGCCTATTTGGTGGGTATTCGGATCAAATATCTCCTTTTGAGTCTGGCAGTTTTGCTAGGCCAGTGCTTCTGTGCCCATGCCCAGTACGACAAAGATGTCTTCTACTACAGGGGGCGTCAGGCGCTCGCTGACGGCAAACTCACCTTGGCGATTGATAATTTCAACGTCCTCACCCAGATCGACACTTCGAACCATCTGGCGTTCTTTTTCAGAGGTATAGCCAAGTACAATCTGGGAGACCTCAGGGGAGCGTGGACGGACTTCGACTCATCCGTAAGAATCAATCCCGTGTTCACTTCGGGATATCACTACAGGGCCATAGCCCTCAGCCGTTTCGGAAAGTACGACGAGGCTCTGACCGATCTTGAAAGGGCGATAGAGCTACGTCCAGGACTGATAGGGCTCTATTACAGCCGAGGCGTGACATATTTCCTCTCTCAGCAGTTTGACAAGGCCGTCGCCGACTTCAATAAATACATAAGGAAGGAGCCTAAGGATCCTTCGGCCTATCTTAACAGGGGAGCGTCCTACCTGTATCTGGCGGATACCCTCAAGGCGATGAATGACTACAACAAGGCCATTAAGCTGGACCGTTTCGACGCTGAAGGATATATACGAAGAGGCCGTCTTTATGCCGCCCAGGGCAAGAACGACGAGGCCATCTCAGACATGAATAAGGCCATAGAACTCGATACGACGAATACTTTCGCCTATTTCAACAGGGCGATAATGTATTACGAGAAGAACGATTTCATAAATGCCATGGATGACCTTAATTCGGTGTTGAGGCATGATCCGGGCAACGCTCTCACTCTCTACAACAGAGGTCTTATCTATGCCCAGGTCGGCGAGTATGACAACGCCCTGTCGGACCTTGACAGGGTCATAAACATCAATCCCGGCAATGTCCTCGCGTATTTCAACCGTGCCTCCGTGTTTATCTCCATGGAACGCTACAAGGATGCTCTGGAGGATTATGACAAGGCGATCGAGCTGTATCCGGATTTCGCGAAGGCGTACATGAACCGTTCCTATGTCAAACATGAGCTCGGAATGATGAAGTCCTCCCGTGAAGACTATTATACCGCCCAGAGGAAAGTCCGTGAATACAGGGCTAAAAACGCCTCCGGAGACGCTTCTTTGTCGGACACGACCGGACGCTTCAACTCTCTGCTCGCGCTTGACGCCGAGTTCGCGAAGAAGGACTTTAACGATGAACTCGTGCAGCATCGCGACATAGACATACGCCTTAAGCCATTGTATCGCTATGTGCTTGATCCTGGGAAGGATAATGTAAACTATGCGCTCTCAAACAAGTATGAACACCCGCTCATAGACAGCTTCGAGAAATCGCTGCCTGTGCCTGTCAGCATGACAAATGTCGAATTGTCCATGACGGCGCCGCAGAGAGAGGAGATAGAGACTGTCGTCTATTCCGAATCTGAGCGCTCTCTGAACTTCCTTAAGGCTTTGCTCGAGTCTTCGTCCCGTCAGTTCAACTCTTCGCTCTCGTACTTGGATAAGGCGGCCCAGGAGGCCCGAGACGCGAAAGGAATTGAAAATTATTACGAGGCGTTCTATCTTGTAAACAGAGCCGTGCTCAGGGCGGACATGACAGAGTTCATAGCGTCGATGGAGAATAATGTCCAGGTGTTGACTATGGATGACAGCCGTAACACCAGGGCGCGTCTTAAAGAGCAGGTAAGTCAACAATATGATTACTCCGAGGCCGTGGAGGACATGGAGGCTGCAGCAGCGAAGGTAGGGGACATTTCCTATATCCATTTCAACCTGGGCAATCTCTACTGCCTCAGCGGAGAGCATATACGTTCAATAGAGAGCTATTCCAAGGCTATAGGCCTGGATAAAAATATGGGTGACGCATATTATAACCGCGGCCTTGTGCTGATATATTTGAAAGATAAAGAGAAGGGCTGTATCGACCTTTCCCGTGCCGGTGAGCTTGGCGTGAAGGACGCCTACGCTGTCATCAGCAAATATTGTGAGGAGAGCAGGAAATGATAAAGTTCAGGAGTCTTTCAAGCGGTAGCTGTGGTAATTGCTACTATTTAGGATATTTCCCTGATACGAAGGACGGAGCTTCATTCCAGGCCGCCTTCGGTATCCTTATCGACGCCGGGGTCAGCATACGCAGGCTGAAAAAGAATCTCTTGGAGATGGGCCTGACGACGGATAACGTCTCGGCGGTACTTGTCACCCACGATCATCTTGACCATATCTACAACCTAGGCTCATATTGTAAAAGGCTCTCTAAGCCGGTGTGGACAACGCCGGTTCTGCATGACGCTCTGTCTAGGCATACATTCACGAGAGAGTGGATCGCTTCTTGCCGTAATGTCTTATCCCCGGATTGGAATACTGTATGCCCCGGAGTTGAAGTGAAGTGGTTCGAGGTACCTCATGACGCCACCCAGACTGTAGGGTATCACATCAATTTCATGGGATATCAGTTCGTCATAATGACAGATGTCGGGGAAGTGACCCCTGAGGCTTACCAGGCTGCGCTACAGGCCTCGACTATTGTGTTGGAGTCGAATTATGACTTGCCTATGTTGTTGACTGGCCCTTATCCTCAGGAGCTCAGACAGAGGATTTTCGGCGGTCATGGCCATCTTTCCAATGATGAGTGCGCCGACGCTTTGCGCCGTATGTGGCACCCCGGACTGAAGAATGTATTTCTTTGCCATCTCAGCGAGAATAACAACACTCCGGATTTGGCTTTCGCCTCAGCCCGCGGGGCTTTGGACGAGGTCGCGGGAGCGGGGAATGTTTATCTTCGCTGCCTGCCAAGGACATATCCGTCGGATCTGTTCTTGTTGGAATAGGCTCTTTTTTAGAACAATCCTAAAAGCAGACTTATCAGATAGCCGAGGTAATTTCCCGCGGCGTATCCTATTATGCCGATGCTGAGGCCCGCCACGATGACTGAGCGGTTTTTCATCGCAGCCGCTATCATAGGGACAAAAGGAGGCGAGCAGATAAACGCTACGGATGAAACAATCATCGTGTCAGCGTCGATTTTGAATATCTTGGCGAATATGACCTGGAGGATAAGTGAACCGAACACCACGAGAGTCAGATAACCAAGAAGGTTGAGTCCGGAACTGATGTCCAGTTTGCTAAGGTCGGCCATGGAGGCTACTACGATGCAGAAAATGTATATGCAGTACATGGCCACAGTCTCGCCGAATTTTTTCTTTTTAATATAAGGGACGAAGGATCCGGCGATTCCGAGAGTGGTGATGGCGAGAATGAACACCGTCATGAAACAATCTCCCGGAGTCAGCTTGTTCGCTCCTATGGCCAGCGCTCCAGCTATCGCTGCCATGAGAATCGCTATGCCCACAAGGGCCGCCCCGTCCTTAAGACCTGCTTTTGTCAGCAGTCCTTTCCAGTCAGTCTCTTGGGAATCCTGCTCCATTTGAGTGCTCGTCGCCTCGTCGGATGATGAGGTGGTCTTTGCTGGAAGAAGTTTGCGCAGCCATTTGATGCCTACACTGAGGAAGAACATCAAAAGGCAGAAACTTACCACCATGTCGTAGGAGTTAAGAAGGATAAAGGTCTCGTCAGGGACTCCGAGCATG
>JAKSJJ010000142.1 GCA_024398335.1 Bacteroidales bacterium
GAAGCCGTTCTTGTTAAGGAACTCGACAAGTGTACCGAGTCCGATGTTGAATTCTTTTGTTAACTTAATTAGTCTGATTTCTGCCATATATAACCCCTTTTCTTTTTATCTGATTAGTCTTCAAACTCAGCCTTGAGGATCTCGATGACCTCAGCGACAGTCTCGTCCTCGAGGTCAGCCCTCTTGGCGATGTCCTCAGCAGAAAGCGCGAGAACACTCTTGGCTGTATCGCATCCGATAGCCTGGAGCTTGTCGATGACCCACTGGTCGATCTCGTTGCTGAACTCGCTGAGCAATACGTCCTCTTCCTCCTCCTCGACATTGTCGATCTCTCTCCAGACCTCGATCTCCTTGCCTACGAGCATGCTGGCGAGGCGGATGTTGCATCCACCCTTACCGATACCCTTCTTGACCTCGTCAGGCTGCATATATACGCGGATCTTGTCCTCATCAGGATCAGCCACGATTGAAGATATCTTGGCAGGATTGAGGGCTCTCTGGATAAGGAGCTGAGTATTGGTAGTCCACTGGAGAACGTCGATGTTCTCGTTACGGAGTTCTCTTACGATGCCGATGATACGCGCGCCCTTGACGCCGATACATGCTCCGATAGGATCGATTCTCTCGTCATATGACTCGACAGCGACCTTGGCTCTCTCACCAGGGATACGCACGACCTTCTTGATTGTGATCAGACCGTCGAAGATCTCAGGAACCTCCTGCTCGAAGAGTTTCTGGAGGAACTCGTCAGAAGTACGTGAAAGAACGATGTAAGGAGTGGTGTTGTTCTTCATCTCGACACTCTTGATGATAGCCTTCACGACATCGTTTTTCTTGAAGTGCTCGCCTGGGATCTGCTCGCTCTTAGGAAGGCGGAGCTCATTTCCGTCCTCATCGAGGATAAGCACCTCTTTCGACCAGGTCTGGTAAACCTCGCCTGAGAAGATCTCTCCGATCTTTCCTGTATACTTGTTATAAAGGTTAGCTCTCTCGATATCCATGATTCTGCCCTGGAGGTTCTGCTTGAGGTTAAGGATACCTCTGCGGCCGAACTCCTTGAGCTCTACTGTACGTACATACTCGTCTCCGATCTCGAAATCATCATCGACATCAGCAAGAGCGATCTGGGTAGCAGGATCCTCTACCTCTTCGACGACCTCGAGGTGCTGATAAATCTCACAGTCTCCTTTATCGACGTTGACGATGACGTCAAAATTGTCGGCTGAGCCGTAAGTCTTGGCGAGCTGAGTCTTGAAAACGTCCTCGAGCACACCCATCATGATGTTCCTATCGATGTTCTTCTGTTTCTTGAACTCGGTGAAAGCTTCTTTAAGTTCTATCTTCTGTTCCATTTGAATGATTATATTTTTGTTTGTTTTCTATTCTTCGAATGTGATGAACGGACGCACGGAGTTGACCTGGGACATCTCGAAACGGTCCTCATGATTTACAAGAACCTTCTTCTTGCTGCCCTCCACGGCCTCTTTCGCGCTGTACGAGAGAGTCACGCTCTGCTCATCCGCCGCTGTAAGGGTGGCGACCATCTTCTTTCCGCCCTTGAGTTGGACCTCCACCTGTGAGCCCACAGCCTTGAGGTACTGCTTGAGAATCTTGAAAGGCTGGTCCAGACCCGCCGAGGACACTGTCAAGGAGTAATCCTCAACCTCACGGTCGAAGCTTCCCTCGAACGCGCGGCTTATCGCCTCGCAGTCCGAAAGATCGACAACACCCTCTTCAGATTCGATGGTTATCAAAATATCATTATCTTTGCTGACGTTTACATCAACAATGAAGCATCCTTGTGCAACGACTGCACTTTGAATCGCATCTTTAACTATGGTCGCATTCATATCTTGGGCTTGAGTCATATAAAAAGGGGCCCTCATCGGTCCCCTCTTAGTTCTCTCGACGCGAAGATAATGCATTTTTTATAAATAAAAAAATATTTCACCAACATGGAATTCACAGCCAGGGAGATAGCGGAAATTCTGGGCGGAAGGGTCGAGGGAAACCCTGAAGTCAAAGTCACCGCCCCAGCGAGAATAGAGAACGGCAAGCCGGGGACAATAAGTTTTTTCGCTAATCCCAAATATGAGCAATACGTCTATACCAGCAAGGCGGACATCCTTATCGTAAACGAAAGTTTCCAGCCAAGCGCGCCTGTGGGCCCGACAATGATAAGGGTAGAGAACGCTTATTCGGCCGTAGCCACTCTGTTGGAGTACATCAGCGCCAAAAAGCGTTCATACAAGCGTCGCAGAAGCCTTAGAAGCAGGATAAGCTGGAGCGCGAAGCTTGGCAAGAAGGTCTGGGTGGGCGATTATGTACGCATCTGCGAGAATGTCAAGATAGGCGACTACACCAAAATCTGGGACCAGGTTTACATCGGCGAAGGCTGCACAATAGGCAAGAACTGCATTTTCTATCCTGGCGTGAAGATTTATCCGGGCATGGTCATAGGAGACAATGTCATCCTCCATTCGGGCGTTGTAATCGGAGGCGACGGTTTCGGCTTCGCCCCTTCTCCTGACGGGACATACAAAAAGATAGAGCACACCGGCAATGTCATCATCGAGGACGACGTGGAGATCGGGGCAAATACCACTGTGGACAAGTCCCAGATGGGTCCGACCGTCATCCACAAGGGAGTGAAGATTGACAATCTCTGCCAGATAGCCCACAACGTAGAGGTCGGTGAGAACACAGTCATCTGCGCCCAGGCGGGAATCGCCGGCTCAAGCAAGATAGGAAAGCAGTGCGTACTCGCGGGACAGGCGGGAATCGCGGGACATCTCTCCCTCGCGGACCACACCACCATCGGAGCGAAGACCGGAGTCATGAGCTCTGTCAAGAAAGAGGGCGAGACGCTCTTCGGAATACCTGCGCTCCCTCATGGAGACTACATGCGTTCATTCGTCATTTTCCGCAAAAACGGCAAACGAGGTTTGTAATCAGAAAAAGATTGCTATCTTTGCAGCCCTTTACACACCAAAAAGAAAGATGCAGATTAAGCAAAAGACAGTCAAAAAGCCGCTCTCATTCATAGGCAAAGGCCTACACACGGGGAAAGTGGCGACTATGACAATCAACCCTGCACCGGAAAACAGCGGTATACGTTTCCGCCGTATAGACCTCGGCGAGAACGCTATCATCGAAGCCCTCGCTGAAAAGGTCAGCAATACAGCCCGGAGCACCACGATCTCGGACGGAGAAGTCTCAGTCGTGACAATAGAACATCTCATGTCGGCTCTCACTGGAATGGGAGTAGATAACGCCCTCATAGACATAGATAACATCGAAGTCCCTATCCTTGACGGCAGCGCGAAGCCTTACTGCGCGGCTATAGCGGCATCCGGTCTAGTCGAGCAGGACGCTGAGAGAAAATTCATCACCATCGACAAGGAGATCGTTTACAAGGACGAAAAAGCGGGAGTCGAGATTAGGGTCACCCCATCCGAGGAGCCGTCATACGAGATACAGGTAGACTTCAACTCGCAGGTAATGGGAGCCCAGCAGGCCAGCTGGAACACAAAGAGGGACTATGCCAAGGAGATAGGCCGTTGCCGCACCTTCGTATTCTTCCACGAACTTGAGTTCCTTTACGCCAACAACCTCATAAAAGGAGGCGACGTGGACAACGCCATCGTCATCGTAGAGCACCCTGTCACATCAGAGCAGCTTTCAAGGATGTGCAAGCTCTTCGGCGCCCCTACCCTCGATGTCCTCGAAGACGGATACCTCAACAATGTCCACCTGCGCTACTCCAACGAATGCGCCCGCCATAAACTCCTTGACCTGATCGGTGACTTCCGACTGGTCGGAGGCTTCCTCAAAGCGAAGGTCAGCGCCGTAAAGTCAGGACACAGGACAAACACAGAAGCAGCAAAACTCGTCAGAGCGGCTCTGGCGGAATAATTTCACAGATATGACAAAGATTCATCCACTTGCGACAGTACATCCTAACGCCAAGATCGGCGAGAATGTCGAGATAGGACCATATGTATTCATCGATGAGTTCGTAGAGATAGGCGACGGCTGCAAGATTCTTCCTCACGCCACCATCTTCAACTACGTGAAAATGGGAAAAGACTGCAATGTCTTCCCTGGCGCCGTCATCGGAGCCGTACCTCAGGATCTTAAATTCGACGGAGAGGTCACATACGTGGAGATCGGAGACAGAGTGAATATCCGCGAGTGCGCCACCATCAACCGCGGCACCAAGGCCAGCGGCAAAGGCGTGACCAAGATAGGCAGCGACGTACTTCTTATGTCATACAGCCATGTAGCGCATGATTGTTCCGTAGGAAACCACTGTATTCTCGTAAGTTACGTAGGTATCGCAGGCGAGACTGACGTGGACGACTGGGCTATCCTCGGCGGTGGCACAGTGGCTCATCAGTTCAGCCGTATCGGAACCCACGCCATGGTCGGCGGAGGAAGCAAGATCAACAAAGACGTACCTCCATACGCCCTTTGCGGAAGAGACCCTCTCGTATTCGCGGGCATCAACCTCGTAGGACTCCGCAGAAGAGGATTCAGCGGCGACCAGATCCGCATGATCAAGGACATCTACGATGTCATCTACTTCAGCGGTAAGAATGTCAGCGACGCGCTGGACCAGGTAGAGGCCGGCTTCCCTGCATGCGAGGAAAGAGACACTATCCTCAACTTTATCCGCTCTTCCAAGAGAG
>JAKSJJ010000143.1 GCA_024398335.1 Bacteroidales bacterium
CAGAGCCTTTGGCGGAGAAACTCTTCTTGGAGATAACCTACGGCTATACTTGGAGTAAGTCAACTTCTGATAAAAGAACGTTTGATTTATATGAGGATATTCCATCCTTCAATCGCGATAATTATTGGATTTCTGGACCGGATACCTTCAAATCCGGAATCTGTACCTACAACAGCACATACTCCAACCATATCGTCAACATCCACCAGAACCACAGGGCTGGTTTTACTCTCCAGTACCAGACCAAAAAGCTGCGTGCTCAGATCGGAGCCCAGTTCACCCCGACCATCACAGAGAACCACACAAACGGCAAGGACTATAAGAGTACCGTTTATAACTGGTCTCCGCAGGTCATGGTCAACTACGATATAAGTGACAACACCAATTTCCGTATCTTCTATCGCGGTCGCTCAAACCAGCCTTCTACCAATCAGCTCATGCCTGTACCGGACAATAGCAATCCTCTTCGCCTGAGCTTCGGTAACCCTTATTTGAAGCCTTACTTCAATCATGGCATCAGAGGACGTTTCGGCCACACCGATAAGAAGACCTTCTTCTCTGTGAACGCATGGGGCGAGGGAAATGTCATCCAGAACTCTATATCAAGCGCAAGCTGGGTTGACAGCAAGGGTGTGCAGTATTCTATGCCTATGAACGCTAAGGTCACCGGCAATTTCAATCTCGGCGCTTTCCTTAACGCTCCTATCGCGAAGAGCGGCTTCTCTCTGTCGAACATGTTGAATATCAATTCCAGCGCTACTACCAACTACGTCGGCAAGGCGTCAAAGGCGGATGAACTGGGTAACACCTACTACGATTCTGAGACGGCCAATTTCAATTACGAACTCTTCAATAAGAACTTCGGCGATGTTAAATCGGAAAATTTCGCCGAGTACTTCGAGACCAACAAGACTCGCTCTCTGGGCGTCACTGAACGCCTTAAGGCCACATATCGAAACGATTTCGTTGAGATAGGACTATCCGGCAGGACTCGTTTCTCTAAGCCTTGGTACTCGATGGAGAACGCCGTTGCGAAGATGACTTGGAGCAACCAGGTAGGCCTTGAGATGAAGTGGACCATCCCTGGCGGCGTAGGAATCAACGCAGACAGCCACTATAACTGGTATAATAACTATACTACGGCTCAGCCGGCATCCTTCCTTCTCAACGCCGAGATAACCAAACTTCTCTTCAAGGACAAGTTCACCCTCGCTCTTAAGGGATATGACCTTCTCAATCAGTCAAGGAACCTTTCAGTCGCGGATACGGACAACTACCACCTTGAGACCAGGAACAACACTCTCGGACGCTACATTATCGTGTCGCTTACTTATCGATTCGGCAATTTCGGTAAGGCAGGACAGCAGATGCGTGACCGTTACGGAGACCGTGGCCCTGGAGGTCCGGGCGGTCCAAGAAGATAATCCAAAAAAATGTGACAACCAATTAAATAAGTTTCTATCTTTGCCGAGAGGAAAGTTAGGAACTTATTTTAAAATAAAGTGTTATGAAAAAATCAATTTTCGCTGCAGTTGTTGTTTGCGCTGCGCTCCTTTGTTCATGTAGTGGTGATTCTTGTAAGTGTACAACCAAGACTTATGACGGTAACGGTAAGAAAACCGCTGAGGTTGATGATGTCCCTACCGTAAAACCAGATGGCAAGACTTGTAACGACGTCGCTAAGTCTCTTTCTAAGGACCTCGGTGACCTCGGTAAGACAGTCGTTACCTGCAAGACCGTTCAGAAAGACTAATTTTTGAAACTCTTTTTGAGAATACTCTCGGGCGCGGTTTTCTGCGCCAGCGCGATATCGAAGCTCTTCTTTATGGAGAGCTTCGAATTGTATGTATTCTCGTTCGGATTCCTGGGCTTCGATCTATGCTCTCTTTTGTCCAGGATACTTGTATCTAGCGAACTGATAATCGGCATAGGGCTTATTTCCGGAATATGGCGTAGGACGGTGAACTGGGCATGTGCGCTTATGCTGGGCTTTTTCAGCGTTTTTCTGCTGTGGCGATGGGCTTTGGGAGACAATCAGTCCTGCCATTGTTTCGGCGATGTGCTGGAAATGAATCCCTGGCAGTCCCTTCTTAAAAACCTTGTCATAGGCGCGCTTCTCGCGTTTGGGTGGAATGTACCTAAGCGTGACATAGTGACGGTCCTTAAAGAAAAGTTTCCAGCGCTGAGGGATACTCTGTGCCGTGCCGTTGTCGCCGCCACAGTCTCGCTCGCTTCTTTCTCAGTTGTTTTCGCGACCAATCCCGCCAGCCTCTATTTCCGTATATTCAGCCGTTCCAACTCCTTTTCGGAGCAGCTTTGGGGGCCTGTCTCTGATGAATTTTCCCTTTCGGACGGGCGTCAGGCTGTAATGTTCCTGAGCCCTTTATGCGAGCATTGTCAGCACTGCGCGTCCAAGGTCAGCACGATCCTCTCACGTCATGACTTGGACCTTAGTCGTCTGCATGTTGTATTTATGACGGTGACCGACAATGAGGCTGACATGGACGTCCTGATTCCTGCCTTTTATGAAAAAGCCGGAATAGAGCCGTTTGATGTAGATACGCATATTCTAGGGTATGAGCGCTTCATCCCTATGACTGACGGCATAATGCCTCTTGTGTGTCTTTTTGAGGACGCCTCTCTTTTGAAGGAGTATAGTTACAGTACTCTTGACGAGAAGGCTTTCGTGGAGTTCTTACTTTCTGGCGAGGAATCTCACGATAATGGAGAGCAGTAGGAGCAGGAATAGAAATGTGCATACCCTGCCGATGATGTCTCCATGGCTGACAAAGAATGTCTGGCCACTGTAAAGTCTCACGCTCCCATTGAGCGTACCCCTTTCCCACCATCCAAGTTTGCTAGTGATCTCTCCTCTTCTATTGATGAAGCAGGAAATACCGGTGTTGGCGCAGCGGGCTATCTCGCGGCGGGTCTCTATGGCTCGCAGGCTTGAGTAACTGCAGTGCTGGACATATCCCGCGGTGTTTCCCCACCATGCGTCGTTTGTGATGACACATAGCGCCTTAGCGCCTTTCTTAATATAGCCTGTGCAGTATTCTCCGTAAATTGACTCGTAGCAGACTATACATCCGAGCGGGATTCGGACGCTCTGGTCAGGGTTCATGTAGTCGAGCGTGGAGATCTCCTGCTGGCCGATGCAGCGTCCTATGACGCCGCCGAGCTTGTCGTCAAGCTTCCCAAGAACCCTCGGATAAGGCATGTACTCCGTTCCGACGACGAGCTTGCTCTTGTGGAACACGTCGCTTCTTCCGGTGGAGTCCATGATTATGCCGGAGTTGTGTGACTCTAGCCACAGTCCGTCACCCGCGTGACGCGCTGTCCATGACGGGGTGCTGTGGGAGGCTATGTAGTCGTATGTCGAGGCGCCGTAGAGGAAATTCGCCTGAGGATGTTTTTTCAGCATCTCAAGGTATCTTGCCCAGCTCTTATGAGTAGGATAGTATCCGTTGACCATGCCGGCTGTGAAGGTCTCCGGGGCGAGAATTACAAGTGGGCTGACGCTATCACACGACTCTTTGAATGTGGAATCCACCAGATTGATGAGAATCTCGTCCTGCTGGCCTTGGCTCAGGAACTCGAATTTCTGATATGGGGCGAAGTTGGGCTGCACGATCATCGCTTCAAGAGTCCCTTCGTCAGAGATCTTCTCGTCAGCGTTATGACTCCAGATTATAAGCGAGGCTATCATCGGCAGGGCGAAGACAGCTACGCTCCACACGCAAAGGGCGGCTCTCGCCTTAGAGTTCCATTTCTCGAAGAATCGGCCGTCGCCAAGAACGCACATGGTCCCGAAAATAGTCATGTTCGTAGCCCATACCCAAAGAGAGCCTCCGAGCGCTCCTGTGTATTCGTACCATTGAATAATGCGCAGGCTCCTCGCGAAGGCGTTGCCCAGCACCAGCCATGGCCATGAGATTTCCGCGTCGAAATAGAACCTCTCCCACGCTATCCACATGACGACAAGGAAAAGATAGGGGAGCGAACCCTTGAATTTTTTCCAGCTCAGGCGGTAGAGGGCGTAGATGGCGTACATCTGGAGAGCGTTGGCGACGCTGGCGAAGATGCCTCCTCCGACAGTGGCGTTACAAACCCACCATGTGGTGAAAGCGTTCCAACAGAGAAATACAAGGTAACTTATCCACCAGAAGGACTTTATCTGGGATTCCCTGGCGATCTTGTCGGCGCACAGGAAAGGAACGATGGCGAAAAGCATGACCCACCCGCAATGAGGGACGAGGAAAGGAATACTCATCAGGACGGCGCTCAAGGCCGATAATATCGCGATTGTCTGCTTCTTGTTCATCAGGATAGTCAATTTACGCGAAGTTATAAATTTATTTAGTATCCTTGCTAGGTTAAACAGGTCTATGACGACCGCGGCGGACGGACAAAGCTTCTCTTTCATCTACGAAGTTGTCTGAAATCTCATATAATTACTTAAATTTGCCTTCATCCGTAACGAACGCCGGCACGAGAACCTCCACCGAATACACATACACCTCCGACGGAGTATAACAGTAAAATGGAACTAATAAACGAAAATCTTGATTATTTATGAAAAAGTTTTTATCAGTCGTTTTGATATCCTCTTCACTTCTGATATGCCAT
>JAKSJJ010000144.1 GCA_024398335.1 Bacteroidales bacterium
CTATCTTCAAGAGAACCAACGCTTTCATGTTCCTTTCCAACCATATCTCCAAGGAGGAAGGCGAAGGCATCATCTCCCTCAAGGTCGAGATCAACGAAGACCTCATCCCGGCTATCAGGATACGCTACGCGGCTCCTATGACTCCGGAAAAGATCTGGGAAATGATAAACCAGGACCCTTGGACCATCACCTACTCAAAGGATGACATCCGAGAAGTCCCAGCTAAAATCAAGTTCGAAAAGGAAGGTATCGTCCGTCCTTATACCCTGAAATAGGTATTACTCGCGAGTAACACCTATTTCATCGAGTATGCGGTCCATGCCCGCATACTCTTTGAGTACATAAAGCACATAACGGATATCTACACAGACACATTTGTTGTAGTCTTCCGTGAAAGCCACATCACTGGCGAGCGACTCCTTATTGCCATCGAAAGCAAGACCGACGAGCTCGCCTTTCGCGTTCAGTACAGGACTGCCGGAGTTACCCCCTGTGATGTCGCAGTCTGTGATAAAATTCACTGTCTGCTTATATTCTCCGACCATATCACGCCATTGAGGTTTGAGAGAATACTCATATGAAGACGGGTCATATTTCTGGAGAATTCCCGCTGATGTAGTCGTCCAGTCACAACGGACCCCATCTCTAGGCTCTATAGCCCCTACTGTGCCATAAGTGATTCTCATTGTAGAGTTGGCGTCAGGATACTGGACCTCTCCGGCCTCTTTTCTCATGTTATAAAGCGCCCTTGTGTGCTCGTGAGCCAAGTCCGCGAGAGACTTATCCCCGCATATCTGTTTAATTCTATCTTGATATGCGGATACCTTCACGTCGGAGAAGAACCTGTACATCGCATCATCGCTGACATCGATTTTCCCTTCTGTCAAGGCCGGGAGGTTCGCCTCATCCGTGAACACGCTCGAATCCCACACATACTCGCAGAGTTTCTGCACGTCACCGTCAAAGCGCTGATATAGTTCCCGCTGATATGGCCCCCAATAGTCCTTTTCCACTACCTCATAGAACATCTCTGTAGCCATAAAGAAAAGATCCTTCTCCACCCTGAGATCAATGGAGGCGTAGATATCAGGCAATCCGGACCAGGCGTTCTTGCTGTTTGAGGCTATTCTCATCGACACTAGAGAAAGCTTTGTAGCCCTGATGAGCGTCTCTCTGAAAACAAGAGTGTTCAACTCGACGTTCCACACCGCATCATATGTGTCCTCCAAAGCGGCAGGGAGCCACCCTAGTTCCTCCTTTCTGGAATTATCCGCGTTAATCCACTGCGCTAGACGAGCGTCCCTTTCTCTCAACTGGTCAAGTACGCCGAAACGTTTCACGCACTGAACCTGTCCTTCTCTAAGTTCCTGGACATTACTCAAGCCGAAGTAATAATCGGAATACTTGAGCCTAATCTGAGGATCCTTATTCATCCAAGAGTTCACAATCTCCATCTCCAACCCCCTGATTACGTTCTGGGCGGGAAGAGAGGCCTGGTGTTCGAAGGAAGCCTTCGCCCAACTGCAATACCTGTCAGTTCTTCCCGGATAACCTATGACCATGGTGTAATCACCTTCAGAAAGGCCTTTGGTGCAGATAGAGAGCTTCTTCGCGGGGCGAAGAGGGACATTATTCTCCGAATAGGCGGCAGGCGATCCGTCTGGCGCGGCATAGATTCGATACATCGCGAAATCCGCCTTGTGCTGAGGCCACTCCCAATTGTCGATGTCTCCGCCGAAAGCGGCGATGCTCACAGGAGGAGCGCCGACGAGTCTGATATCCTTGTATTCCTGATACAGCGCCATATAATACTTGCTACCCGCCCACATTGAATTAAGAGAAGCGACAAGATCCCCGGAGGTGTATCTCTTTTCCATTAATGAGCTCACCCTCCGTGATCCGGCGACCTGACCCGCGGCTTTCAGAGAATCTATCAGAGCTTCGACCTCATCGGTCACGTCAATCACCCTCTTGAGCATCTGGACGCTTTTACCTGGGATAGGAATCTCTTTATCAAAGGTGAAAGACCAATATCCATCCTCTAGATAGTTATGCTCCTCTGTGCTGAGAGAGTAGATGTCCGAATATGCGCAATGGTGATTGGTGATGACAAGTCCCTGGTCAGAGATTATACTTCCCGTGCATGCGAAATCAAGGGAGAGAACAGCGTCCGCGAGGGTCGTCCCCGGAGCATCCGCGTTATAAATCTCACTCGCTGACAGAGCCAGTCCTCTTTGCTGCATCTTCGCCTCAAGAGCACGGTCTATCGCGTTAATCATCCACATTCCCTCATCGGCCCTAGCCTGGAGAGCCCCGAGAATAACAAAAGCGGCTATGAATATTTTCCTTTTCATAGCCGCGAATGTAATGAATTTTTCTTATCTGCTTCCGCCTCCGCGTCCTCCGCCGGAGAATCCGCGTCCACCGCTGTGAGATGAGTGGCCGCCATATCCGCCGCGGCTGCTACCTACGCCGCCACCACCTCCTCCACGGCTGCTAGAGCGTTTGCTGGCCTCATAGTCCGACTTCGCCCTTGTTATAGCGGTAGCAAGACCGTTCGAAGTATGAAGAACATGTCTAAGGGCTATCGGATCCGAGGACTGCATTTCCTTATAATATTCCGGATTGATATCGCTCAACTCCTGGGCGACTTTTTCTGCGATTCCGAAAAGAGAGGCGAATATAA
Organism: Bacteroidales bacterium; assembly: GCA_024398335.1. Taxonomy (GTDB): domain Bacteria; phylum Bacteroidota; class Bacteroidia; order Bacteroidales; family UBA932; genus Cryptobacteroides. The sequence goes on from JAKSJJ010000144.1 coordinate 2,687, forward strand.
GATAATCCGTCCAGAGAGCGGTCTGGGAGCTGGCACGTTCTTTCAAAAGAGTGAAATCCTTGAGGAATTTCTTCAAGCCATAGGCTTTGCGACATTCCGCGACACCTGTCGGATTGACTTGGTTCTTTGTACACCAAACTCCCGAGCGGAACGCCTTCTTTCCCTGTTTCTCGACATTATCGACCCACTTGGAAACTTTCCCCTTGTGAGACTTTGACCATGTGCTGAACTCCTTATCCTGGAGAATCTGGTCCTTTCCACTGGCCTCCTTCATCATTTCCCACAATTCCCTCGTGCTCTGGCCAAACCCTTCCATCGCGGACTCCTCCCCGAAGGCGAGCTCCACGCTGTCGTCCTGTCCCTTTCTGACCTTTATGGCCCCTGCCTTCACCATCTGCAGAATCATCGCTGAAGCCACCGCGTTGTTCTTTCCCTCCTCACCGAATTCACTGAGGGCGAAATTCGTCGTCACGATGTCCCCTCCGAAAGGAATCTCCCTGGACCATGGCACCTCCTTCCTGAAAAATGTCCCCAGGTATTTCTTCCTGGAAAGTATCCTGTCTATCAGCAAAATAGGCGGGATTAGAATAATCCATCCGCCGTAGAACATCACGATGAAAAAGACGACAATTACGGAGAATAGCTTCTGGTACCATTTCAGACCCTGGTCATCGTCAGCAAAATGAGCACCTTCCAGCGCCCAATCAAGATGACTTTGGAACAGCCCCTCCTGACGGCTTTGAGGAGATGCTATCACGCCCTTATCCAGACGCAGAAGAATGATAACCGAGTCATCGTCCCCAAGTCCGTACTCAGGCTCGGCGACGACCTCCCCTTTATCGAAGTAGATATAGCCCTCATATCCGAACCCCCATATCCTTGTGTTCAAAGTGTCGAGCTGCGCTCCTGGCACGCTGACACTGACACTGGCATGCTCCACGAATGAGGACAAGCCGTCGGAGATGAACTGGACATGAAGCATATCATAGTCGTCAAGGCTCTTCACGGCGTTTGTCATCGTGTAACTTACGGTAAAGACATGGTCGTCATAACTGCCTATGCCCCAACATATCTCATATCCACGAGGAGTCGGATGAAGTCCGCAACGCAGCGATTTCTGGGAGATGGAACGCTCTGTGTCCCAACGCCCCTCGTTCGTGAATTCGACGTGCCCTTCACTTACCTTGAGGTCCTTTATTTCGATGTCACCGAGATTCTCTCTGACTAGATACCACTCCGTTCCTCTCGCAGTGTGGACATCCCATACTTCAGTAATGTGCGCCGCGCCGAGGCTATCCAAGGCGCAACGCACATTTACATTCTTGATCCTATTTTCGTCCGCGTTTGCCGCTACTCCTATCAGAAGGCAGATAAACACTATAAACTGTTTCCTCATAAGTCCAATTCGCATAGCAATACGCGAAAATAGGAAAATATATGAGATTCACGCTTAGCTAAGGACAATCTGGCCGTCCTTTACATCGACCTTGATGTCACTGTCTCGTTTGACGCTGCCGTCAAGAAGCGCCTTCGCCAGCAGATTCACGAGCTCACGCTGAATCACCCTCTTGATAGGACGGGCGCCATATGCGGGATCATAACCCTTGTCGCTCATGTAGTCGTCAAAATCGTCAGTAAAGACAATCCTGATTCCGTTCTCGTCAAGCTTCCTGGCGAGAATTGTCTCCTGGATACGGAGGATTTCCTTAATGTCCTCACGAGAGAGCTGCTCAAAGGTGATAATCTCGTCGATACGGTTGAGAAACTCCGGACGCATGCTGTCTTTGAGGGCCTCCTCGCTAAGATTCGACGTCATGATAAGAATAGTGTTCTTAAAGTCCACCGT
>JAKSJJ010000145.1 GCA_024398335.1 Bacteroidales bacterium
CCCTCTTCCAAAGACGCCCTGACGCCTCCGAAATTAGCCGCGCTCACATCGACTTTCTCTCCGGAAAGTCTCTCAGCGGCAGCGAGAAGCACGTCCGCGAACATGTTTGTAAGAGGCGATTCGGGCCGGTTCCTTGACAATCTTCGGGCGCTGCGTCCTACCACCTTCTTTACGGGAGCCATCGCGGGCTGAGCGTCCAGGACGGTCTTAGCGACGCGGACGACGCATCCGTCGCGGAACACCGCGCCGGATGGGGCGGCATAAACGCCGCCCGTGACCGAGCCCAAGGCCTCGGTCACGTCGTCCGCTCCCGGAGCCCTGCACCCTGTACGGCTGCCGTCCATGACAGTCTTGGACCAAGTCATAGTCTGGCCCACGGCGAAGTCCATCGCCATGAAAAAGACCACAAATATGACAAGCAAACGCCTCATCGCCAAAGACTTATTTCATCTTAATCCACTTCCAAAGATCCTTGAAAGTGCTCTTCTTACCGAACATCAAGATACCGACCTTATAAATTTTGGCGCTCACCCATGCGCAACCAAGGAAGGTCACAAACTGAAGAGCGATAGACAAAGCAAGTTCCCAAGCGGCCACGCCGTAAGGAATACGGGCGAGCATCACGATAGGAGAAGTGAACGGTATCATGGATCCCCACCATACGACAGCGCTGTCCGGGGACTTGAAAGCGTAAATAGCGATAAAGAACGCGATAAGAAGAGGAGCGGTCACAGGCAACTGGAGCTGCTGAGTGTCAGCCTCATTATCTACAGCCGATCCGATAGCCGCGAAAAGCGAGGCGTAAAGCAGATAACCGAGGATGAACATCACGACGAACGCGATGATAAACTGCGCCCAATTGATGTCTTTAAGCGTGTCAAAGACAGCGGCGATCTCGCTCTGCTCCCCTGACGCGGCGGCCATTATCTGATCTGCGTCGATACCGGCGGCGTCAAGCATTGACGGATCCATGCCCGTCATCTGGCTTATCTGCTCCACATCACCGGAACCAGCGATCTTGTCAAATCCGACAATACCGCCCACGGCCGTGACGATTCCCGCCGTCAGCACTATCCACAAGAAGAACTGAGTAAGAGCGACCATCGCTACGCCCACGATCTTACCGAGCATGAGCTCCGTAGCCTTCACCGAGCTTACGAGCACCTCGACAACCCTGCTGGCCTTCTCCTCGATCACGCTCTGCATGACCATTCCGGAGAACATCGCTATGAACATGTAGATAATAGTCGAGAGAATGAAAGAGAGTCCCATATAAACCTCGGCGGACGAAATCTTGCTCTGGCCGCTCTCATCGATAGTGTACGTAGAGACCTTCACGTCAGCCTTCACGTCGTTCATGATCTGCTTGAGGTCAGCGATCTCGTAAGAATCCACCCTGTACGCCTCGAGAGCGTCATTTACGTTGGAGGCTATATTATCCTTCAAGTCAATGCTAATAGGTTTAAGTGAATATGTGTTGACGCTGAGGTTCTTAGCCGAATCAAGAGGAGATATCTCCACGATAGCGTCAAGGCCCATATTCTTACATCCGGTCTTGAGTTCCTCGATGCTGGCGACATCCGTGTAGTCAGTGTACGTCGCCATCGGGCTGCTCTCAAGGAAAGGCATCACCACACCCGACTGGTCGATCACCGCCACATTCTTGTCCTTATCCTCCGCCAACATCATAATGATAGTCGGCAGCACACAGATCGCGGCGAAAATGACAGGGACGAGGAAGGTCGTCACAAGGAAGGATTTCTTCTTGACGCGGCTCATGTACTCGCGTCCGATCACAACTTTAATAGTACGAAGTCTCATATCCTATTCCTCCCCTTTTACCAATTTGATGAAAATGTCATTCATGCGAGGCATCAGCTCCTTGTAAGAATTGATCACCGCGCCCTTGTCCATAAGCTCCTTGAGGACGGCGTTACGGTCCTCTCCGGGAGTCGCTACAAGCGTATGTCTGCCTTCCGAGTCAGTGTACTCGACCTCGACGTTGTGGTTTCCGTACTCTCTACGTATAGCGTCAACCTCTCCGGTGAGTACCACCTTAGACTTATTGAAGAGAGCGATGTTGTCGCAAAGCTCCTCGACAGACTCCATGTTATGGGTCGAGAGCATTATAGTAGCGCCCTGCTCCTTCAAAGCGAGAATCTCCTGACGGATAAGCTGAGCGTTCACAGGATCGAAACCCGAAAACGGCTCGTCAAGGATGAGAAGTTTGGGCTTATGCACCACGGTAGTGATGAACTGGACCTTCTGCGCCATACCCTTTGAAAGTTCCTCGACCTTCTTGTTCCACCAAGACTCGATGCCGAATTTCACGAACCATTTCTTCAGTTCAGCGGCGGCTTCCTTGGCGCTCATGCCCTTGATCTGCGCCAGATACATAGCCTGGTCGCCCACGGTCATCTTGCGGTAAAGTCCCCTCTCCTCAGGGAGGTAACCTATCTTCTCGATATCATCCTGGGTGATAGGACGTCCGTCGAAAAGCACCTCACCCTCGCCCGGTATCGTGATTCTGTTGATGATTCTGATAAGAGTAGTCTTACCCGCGCCGTTAGGTCCGAGCAGACCGAAAATCTTTCCCTCAGGGACACACACGTCAACGTGGTCAAGAGCCACTTTCTCTCCGAAGCTCTTGCAAATCCCTTTACATTCAATAATGTTTGCCATTTCTAGTTCAATATCTTTGTGACGAGTTCCACAAGGAGTTCACCCTGGGTGGCCTCCCCCGCGAACCCGCCTTTTCCTTTAAAATCGTATTCCTTCAAAAGAGCTATGACCTTCATGCAGCGATTAAGGGTATAGCGTCTTCTAGCCGTATCATACTCCCTTACAAAATAAGGGTTGACGCCAAGAAGCGCCGCCCTCTCCCCCTCTGATGCGCGAGGGTCCTTCATCAGGAAAGCGTTATACCTTAGAAGCCTGTTGAAATGAAGATACAAAGGAGCAATCGCCGCGGCCATAGCGAATTTCGGGGCGTTGCCTATACCCGCAGCTATCCTCAAAGCCTTCGGGGCGTCTCCCATCGACAGAGCCTTTGTCAACTCGAAAATACTATACTGGCGGCTCACGCCAACGTTCTGCTCTATGTCCGAAATAGTGACAGAGGTCGTTCCCGCAGGCAGATTCTTAAGCATCTTATCCGTCTCGACGGCTATCTTTCCAAGGCTCTGACCGCAGAACTCCGCAAACAAAGCGGCCGCATCCGGAGAGATAGACAAGCCCCTGGTAGCGAAATACATCCCTATCCAGCCCGGCATGTTATCCTCCCTGAGCGGGGCTGACTCGACGACCACGCCCACCTTCTGCACGCTCTTGTAAAGGGCCTTTCTCTTATCCGCCTTCGCTCCCATCAGGCAAATCACCAGAACGGTGGACTCCAGAGGATTCTGGCAGTAAATGGAGAGATCCTCATAGTCTTTCAACGCCTGCGCCTCCTTCAGGACAACGAGCTGACGCTCCGCGAACATAGGAAAACGTCTCGCCGCCGTGATGACAGAATCCACGGTCACATCCGCTCCGTAGCAGATAATCTGGTTGAAATCCCTCTCGGACTCGTCGATGCAGTTCTCAATGATAGCGTCACATACCATGTCGACGTAGAATGTCTCCTCTCCCATCAGGAGATAGACATTCTTGAAGACCCCGTTACGGGCGTCCTCGACAAGAGAGCGACACAATCTGTCGACTGCCATATATGCTGCTTCTTTGGCCATACAAATCAAACCTTCCTTAATTTGACAAATATACGCGATTATTCCCTGAATTACAAAGTAATTTTTCATGTCAAAAAAATTGCATAATTTTGTATTCGATGGATAATAGCCGAGAAAAGATTTGGGACCCGCTCAGGCGGAAAATGGTGGCCCTCACCCCCGAGGAAAGGGTCAGGCAGTGGTTCATAGGCATACTCTCGCGGAAGATGGAGGTGCCCATGCACATGATGATGAGCGAGGTGTCCCTCAGCTTCGGCGGCAAACCATGGAGGGCGGATATCGTAGTGTACGACAGGGCGGTAAGGCCCCTGATCGTAGTGGAGTGCAAGCAACCCGAGGTCAAACTCGACCAGGAGGTCCTCACCCAGGTGATCAGGTACAACATGGTACTCGACGTAAAATGTATAATCATAACAAACGGCACGTCAACGGTCATCGCCGTGAAAGACAGCCAGGGAGCCTTCGCCTTTGTCAGCGAGCCTCCGACATTTAAACAATTACTTGAGCAATGAGCGCGACCATAACCAACGGATTCCTTGACGACAAGATATTCCACATAGTTTCGGAGGTAGCCGCACAGAAAGGCGTAAGAGCCTTTGTCATAGGCGGTTATGTCAGGGACTGTTTCCTTGGAAGGCAAAGCAAGGACATCGACATAGTCGTGGAGGGCAGCGGCATCGACCTGGCGACGGCCGTCGGCGAGAAGGTCGGAAGCTTCGTGTCAGTGTTCCGCAACTTCGGCACCGCGATGCTCAAATTCCACGGCACTGAGATTGAGTTCGTCGG
>JAKSJJ010000146.1 GCA_024398335.1 Bacteroidales bacterium
CACATGATTCTCGATGACAATCCTCAGTGGAGTGTCATCATCTTGCTCGTGTTCAACGCCCTCTTCATCGCGGCGGCGTTCGGCGTTGTCGGGCGCATTATCCAGCTGAAATATTTCTGGGAGCCCGTAGCGGAGACTTACCAGTATTTCGGCATGACACCTGAGGCGAGGACGGTGTCGCCTTCCAGAGGCAACATCTACAGCCATGACGGCAAATTGCTCGCCGGCTCGTCGAATCTCTACCAAATCAAGATGGACTGTACAATCCAGTATGATTACTGGAGAGAAAAATACAAGGAAAAACCTCAGAAACTCCAGCAGACCGAGGACGAGTGGAGAGCGCTGTGCAGACAGCTTTGCGACAGTCTCAGCGTCATCTTCCCGGGTATGAGCGGTCAGCAGTATTATGACAAGATCATCAGCCTGCGTACCGGAAACAAGCCGGGGCGCAAGAACTGGAAGATCGGTCCGATGGTAGATTACCAGACCTACCAAAGAGTAAAAGCCCTGCCTCTTTTCTCGCGTAAGCCTTATTACAGCGGCTTGATCATGGAAATGTACCAGACCCGCGAATATCCTTACGGCACTCTCGCCCGCAAGACAATAGGCAAGGTCAGCAATAACGAGGAGCTCAACAATGACAAGACGGGAATAGAAGGTAAATTCAACCATATCCTTCACGGAGCAAATGGCATTGTCTACATGAGAAAGACCGACTCCGGAAACACCATCCCTGACCCTAAGAAGAAAGGCAAAGACCCTCGTCAGGGAGCCGATGTGCGCACGACCCTTGACATGGAGTTTCAAGCCATCGCCGACAAGGCCCTGCGCGAGTCCCTTGAGAAAAACGCCTGCCTCAAAGGCGGATGCGCTGTCATCATGGACGTGAAGACAGGAGCCATCCGCGCCATGGCGAACCTCACAAAACAGGACAACGGTCACATTGGCGAGACATACAACTGGGCCGTGCTCCAGAGCAACAACCCGGGCTCCGTCATGAAGACTATCACATTGACGGCGGCGATTGACGACGGATTCGTCCACTTGAACACCCAGATTCCTACCTTTAATGGCCAGTGGACCTACCACAAGACCCTTCTAAAGGACGCTCACGTCTCCCATGCTTATTACCCAAGCGGATATATCAGCGTAGGAGAGGGACTTAAGATCTCCGCCAACCACGTGTTCCAGTACATAGCAGGCCATTACTACGAGAATGACCCTAAGGATTTTATAGCCAAGCTTCACGAGTACAAGATGCTCGAGCAGTTCGACTTTGACATCAACGGACTCCCGAGACCTATCTGCAACGGCCCTGGAAGCAAATATTGGAACTGGTCCAACCTCCCGCAGATGGGAACAGGTTACTCCATCAACGTGACCCCGCTCCATCTTCTCACCTTCTATAACGCTATCGCTAACGGCGGGCGCATGATGAAGCCTTATCTGGTCGAGAGCATAGAGAAGGACGGAAAGGTCATCGAGGAAAGAGGCCCCGAAATACTCAACGGAGCCATCTGCTCGCCTCAGACCGCCGCGGAGGTCACAAAGGGCCTTTTGGCAGTGACCCAGGAGGAGAAGGGTACGGCATATTTCAGAATGAAGGACTGCAAGCTCAAGGTCGCGGGAAAGACAGGAACCGCCTTCTATGTCATCCCCGCATCGAAGGGTGGAAATCCGCATAACCCGTTCGAGGACCTTCAAGGCAACAGGGAAAGGCAATGTACTTTCGCAGGTTTCTTCCCTGCCCAGGATCCTCAATATACAGCGATCATCGCCCTATATACATATAGGACAAAAGAACATATACAGGGAACAGAAGGCGCTACAGTCCTGAAGGAAATCATAAACGCCCTCTACCCTATCTGCCCTCAATGGCAGGAGCACATACATGCGGACAGCGAGGTTGAGGTCCTTGACCAGCCTATGCTGGCGTCGGCGGAAAACACAAGAGGTTGTGTCCCTAGCCTTAGCGGCATGAGCCTTTCCGAGGCCATGAGCACGCTTGAGAACCTTGGGTACAAATGCCAGTGGAACGGCATGGGAACAGTAAAATCGACAGAGCCTGAGGCGGGGAAAACCCTGGCGGAGGGATCTGTAGTAAAGATAAATTTAGGAAAATAATGAGACTGTCAGATATAATAAAAGGTACAGACGCCATCATAGTAGAGGGAAGAGCCGACATGGAGATACTCTCTATCTGCAATGATTCCAGGAAGGTCACCCCGGGAGCGTTGTTCATCGCCGTACGCGGAACTACGCTCGACGGAAACAAATTCATTCCAGGAGCGATGCAGGCAGGCGCCGTGGCCGCGGTCTCAGCCGACAGAAGGGCCGTCGCTGAAATGGCAGCCAATTTCTACGGTCACCCTTCAGAGAAGCTCTCGCTCGTAGGAATCACAGGAACTAACGGTAAGACGACCACAGTCACCCTTCTTTACCGCATGTTCACCGCCCTCGGTCACAAATGCGGCCTTCTCTCAACCATAGCGAACTATGTCGGAGAGCAGATGAGCGAGGCCATCAACACGACCTCCGACCCTATCACCGCTAACGCCCTCATGGCCCAGATGGTCGAGCAGGGGTGCGAATACTGCTTCATGGAAGTCAGTTCAATCGGAGTCGAGCAGGAAAGGATACATGCCCTTAAATTCAAGGTCGGAATATTCTCGAACCTCACCCACGACCATCTCGACTACCATAAGACCTTCGCTGAGTACCTGCGCTGCAAGAAACTCTTCTTCGACAATCTGGATAAAGACGCGATCGTGCTCACAAACGTCGATGACAAGCACGGCCTTGTAATGACGCAGAACACGAAGGCCAAAGTGATGACCTATTCTTGCAGGAACGTCGCTGACTTCAGATGTAAAGTCATGGAGGAGAGTTTCGACGGCATGATGCTCCGCATCGATGACACAGAAAGCTGGACAAGGCTTATCGGCCTTCACAACGCCTATAATCTTCTCGCCGTCTATTCAACCGCCCGCGTGCTCGGAGTCGCCAAAGAAGACGCCCTTGTCGCCCTTAGCAGCCTTCAGAGCGCCCCTGGCAGACTCGAGAACATCAACGGCCCGAAGGGCATCTCCGTCGTGATTGACTACGCCCACACCCCTGACGCCATGGAAAATGTGCTCAAGACCCTCAGGGAAACCGGCCCTAAACGCCACCTTGTCTGCCTTTTCGGATGCGGCGGCGACAGGGACAGAAGTAAGCGCCCGGAGATGGCCGCGGTGGCGGCGAAATGGGCTGACAGGATCTTCATAACCTCGGACAACAGCCGAAGCGAGAAGACAAGCGACATAATCGCTGAGATTAAGACAGGACTTGACGAGCAGGGACTCGCGAAGTCCATAACCATCGAGGACAGAAAAGAGGCTATCCGCGCAGCCATCATGTTCTCTCCCGAAAACTCCACTATCCTGCTCGCGGGAAAAGGCCATGAGACCTACCAGATAACAGGAGATGTGAAAGCGCATTTTGACGAGAAGGAAATCGTAAACGAGATTTTCTCACAGATGAACAAGTAAAAAAGAAAGACGACAATGATATACCACCTTATAGATTGGCTTGACGAGTTTATCGATATCCCCGGACAGGGACTGCTTCGCTATATTTCCTCAAGGGCGATGATGGCCAGCGTGCTGTCAATGATTTTCGCTCTTATTTTCGGAAAGAAGATGATAGCGTGGCTGCAGAAAAAACAGATCGGAGAAACCATCCGCGACCTGGGACTGGAAGGACAGCTCCAGAAAAAAGGCACTCCTACCATGGGCGGCATCATCATTATCTTCGCCACCCTCTTCGGAGTCGTGCTCTTCGCTGACCTGACAAACATCTACACCCAGCTTCTCATCCTGACTACAGTATGGCTCGGGGCGCTGGGATTCGCCGACGACTACATCAAGGTGTTCAAGCACGACAAGGAGGGACTCAGCGAGAAGAAAAAACTCGCCGGTCAGTTCGCCATAGGACTCATAATAGCCCTTACGGTTTGCTTCAGCCCTGATATCCAGACAGATAAACTCGTGACAACCATTCCTTTCGTGAAGGCTCATGAGTTCGACTATTCATGGCTCGTACCGTTCAAGGGTCAGTTCGGGGTTTACTGCACATGGGGCGTTTACATGCTGATGATAATCTTCATCATCCTCGCCTGCTCGAACGGCACTAACCTCACCGACGGCATGGACGGTCTGGCAGCAGGCACCTCCGCTATCGTCGGCGTGGTCATCGGTATATTCGCATGGCTCTCAGGCCACATCGGAAACGCCGAGTACCTCAACATCATGTACATACCGGGGACCGGAGAAGTCATGGTGTTCATGGCCTCACTCGTGGGAGCGCTGATCGGATTCCTCTGGTACAACAGCTATCCGGCGCAGGTCTTCATGGGCGACACCGGTTCTCTCGCTATAGGAGGAATCATCGGAGTGGCGGCTATCCTTATCCGCAAGGAGCTCCTGCTTCCTGTAC
>JAKSJJ010000147.1 GCA_024398335.1 Bacteroidales bacterium
GAGGCTGACCGTAAAAGGAGGAGTTACGACGTCAAGGCTCCTTCCGGAGCGAAGCCGACCGCCGAAGCCTGAGCCCTGACCCTCCTTCTGCCGCCAGAGCGCACTTTCCTGGTGTGGCTACCCTCAAAAAATGTGTCAGGGTATCCACGAGGGTGGCCACAAGATCGGCCACTGGGGGCATCACAGAGATGATTTCCGTGATGAGGATGTGGCCACCCTATTGACTTTTGTCAAGGTGTCCACGCATACGGGAGCAGAATGGTGCTCTGGCGCTCCCAAACAGGCCATCCGTAGCCCAACGGGAGTAAAATGATAGCCGGCGCTCCCGAAATGTCTGATGCCGCCACCAGGCGAGCCCATCCGTGGAATATGTGCCATCCATGACGCATTTTTCCACCAAGCAGAATCATCCGTGGAAAATAGCCGGGCGAATGAAAGGTTTTTTGTTCTTAGGGCCTCTCCAGACGGCAGAAATCTACAGCAGGATGAGGATGGCGGCTAGGCCGAGGAGGAAGCTCTGGAAGATAAGGTCGGAGCGGGTCTGGGAGGAGATGACGGTCTCGGCGGGTTCGCCTCCGTAGAGCTCCTCGAGATCCTCCTCGCTCGGGTAGTGACGCCTGTCCCATTTGCGGGCGATGTAACCGTCCTGGATGAGCGTCGCGCCGCCATTTGAGCGGTTGAGACCTATGAGGGTGCGGAAATCCGACTGATATTCGTCCTCCATTTGCGGCGGCTCGATAGAACTTGTCAGAAGAAGAGTCGTGTAGCCTATGCCCTTGGCCTCTTCCATGAAAGTTGTCGCCTCAATTTGTCTGGTGGAGTCGAATCTGTCAGGATTATAAACGGAGATAACGAGCACATCCCCTATCGCCGCTAAAGAATCCACATAGGTGAGCGACGACTTATCATAAATGGACAAGACAGGCGACTGGTCCTGCTCCAGGGTGCTCGTGATGGTGCGCACAAAACGCCATGAAGTGTCAGGAAGCATCTCCTTAAGAGAGAATTCCTGCTGGAGACTGTCTTTCTCATAAATGAAAGCGTCCTGCACGATAGTCTGGTCGGCAAGAGTGCGCGCCGCCATAATCTGCGCGCCGGGATGGAAGGCGGTGAAATCCTTCACAGGACGGGTGGAGACGCAATGGACAAAAAATGCGAGGACGGCGATAAGAGACAAAGAAAAACTCACATACTTGACCTTCGCGGGCTTGGCGTATTCCCCTACCGGAAGGAAAGCGATCATGCACAGGATGCTCAAGACAATGTTCTTAAGCAGACTCTGCATGTGGGTGAGGTGTATCGCCTGCCCGAAACATCCGCAATCCATCTGAGGATTGAAGACCACGAGGATCACAGTCAAGACAGTGAAAAAGCCCATTAGAAGAAAAGTCGTCAGGGCGAAGAATTTTCTCCATACACCCGTAATGAGAGCGATGCCGCTGACGGTCTCAGCAAGGCAAAGCAGCAGGGCGGCGGGGAAAGAAATGAACCTCAGCCAAGTCATGTGGAAGAACTTCAGATACTCGCTCACCACAAGAGCCGATCCCACCGGGTCCATCAATTTGACTATACCCGAAAAGAGCAGCGTCGCGCCGATTATCCAGGCGCAGAATCTTCTAAATACGTTATGGGCTTTGGTCATTAAGATAAATGCGCGTCTACGACAGAGCGTATTTTTTCGAAAATGGCATCAGGCGGAAGCATGTCCCCGTACTCGTCCGAACAGTCTATCCTCACGAATGAAGGGTCGAGTTCGCACTGGCGGCGATAGATGTCCCTGACCTTTTGCTGGAAGGCGATATCGGCCTCATGGATGTCGCCTTTACCCTCGAGATAATCTCTGTCGGCGCCTTGTCTTTGGGCGTTAAGCCTCTCCTTGACAAAGCCGATAGGTACATCGAGGAAGATGTTAAGATCAGGACGAGGCAGGCCGAAATCCCCGTACTCGGTCGAGAAAATCCAGTCACGGAGCTTTTCGGCCTCGTCCTTATCTGAAAGTTTAGCGCATTGATACGCTATATTAGAGTAAACATATCGGTCCAGGAGGATGTTCCCGCCTTGCGCGAGGGTGTTTTTCATCATCGGGGCGGCCCCATGACGGTCCTCGGCGAAAAGCAGGGCGACAAGCTGGGGGTGTACGCTATCGATAGAGCCGAAATCGCCTCTTAAGAAACGGCTGATGAGCTCTCCGTAAACGGGAGCGTCATAGCGAGGGAAGTGAATATATCTCAGTCCCTCTTTTTTTCCCTCGAGGTAATTCCTCAGTTTTTTTACCTGCGTGCTTTTCCCAGCGCCGTCAAGTCCTTCCAGAACAATAAGCATAGTTGAGCGTTAATTACAACGTATTAGTTGATTTCCGGGACGAGTTTTACGTCAACAAGGTTCACGTCGAATGAACCGAAGGTAGCCTCGCCTTCCTGTGCCAGAGATGTGTGAGCCTCGAATGTCACGACGTCATCTCCCTTTGTGCTGAGCTTGACATAGTAGTTGTCATCAGCGAGCCACTCTTTGAAGTCCTCGTCGCAAATAGTAATCTCACCGCTCTTGTATTCGAAGGATTTAGTCCAGCTTCCATCCGGATTTCTGTACAGGATGCTTATAACGAGACTCTTTCCAGGATAGGTTTTAGCGAAATCGTTCAAATTAAGCATTTTGCCTTTAAGGTCGCTGTCCATGCTGACAAAATAGCTGACAGTTTTGTCCTTAGTTCCGAAATTGAAGGAATAACTGTTGATAGCGTATGAACCGTCGATAAACGGAATAGGGAAGTATCCGAAATACTCGTATCCGCAAACACGACTTGAAAGGCACGCCATATTCTTCTCGTAGAGCTTCACGTGGGCAGGGACGTCAGGAAGTCTCTTTAGCTTCAGGCTCTTTTTATCGTGGAATTTTCCTGTTGTGAGAACTTCTTTGATGAAGCCCTTCGCCTCCTCTGCTTTAGGGTAGCGGCTTTCGTCCTCCTGAGGGTTGTCCCAGATAGTAAGGTCGCTGTCTTTATCAGTCTTGTAAAGCCATGTTGTCAAGTCTCCGAAGCACATTACGCCGATTCCAGGGTTTTCCTCTGAAGAATATCCAAGCAAGGTGTATCTGTCTGGAGGACAGGCCATATAATACTCTCCGGTCTTGAGACCCCACAGATTCTGGGCTTTTGATTCGGCCTCGGTCTTATCGGCCCAGACCATGGTGAATTTAGTAGCTTCTCTGAGGTCGTATACGATGAATCCGTCTTCATATGGCCCTTCCTCATCGTATGCATATGGGTCATATACACCGCAAAGAGGGCTTCCTTCGGCGTTGATGATCATTTCCCCGATGGCCTTTATAATGTCCATCAACGGATCGCAAGATGTGAAGGTGAAAGTGGCGAGCAATGCTGCCGCGATTGTAAGTTTTTTCATTGTATGTAAATCTGGTTCTGTGTAATTTCGTTAAAATCGTGTAAATATAGGTATATTTTGTTTTATATGAGCGGATTTTTCTGTATTTTCGCTCTGTATGAATGATTTACGACACAATGTATCGGTCATGGCTATAATTAACCTCACCGATGACTCGTTTTACAGCGGCAGCAGGACGCTCGGCGCTGACGGAGGCGCTGACCTGCCTCTTTTGGAGAAGAAACTGTCCTCCATGCTGGAAGAAGGAGCGGATATCATAGATTTCGGCGCCTGCAGCACAAGACCCGGCTCGGAGCCGGTGAGCATGGAGCAGGAATGGCGGCGTCTTGAAGGAGCTCTTGCCTTCACTGCGGAGAAATTCCCCGGTATCACAATCTCGATAGACACGTGGTGGAGCGAGATTATACGTAGGGCATATACACTTCTTAACACCCGTGCCTCGCAGCTTGGGCTTGCCCCTTGCCGCCTGATAATCAACGATATAAGCTCCGGGACGAAGGACCCTCAGATGCTTTCCACTGCCGCTGAGCTCGGCCTGACATATATCGCTATGCACTTTCTCGGGCCTGCAGGAACTGACGGCAGTTATCCCGACGGAGTCACCGCCGCCGTTAAGGAATTTTTCGAGGAATTTTCCCGCAGGGCGGAGGAAGCCGGCGTAAGGGACTGGATCCTGGACCCGGGGTTCGGATTCTCGAAAGATGTTGAGCAGAACTGGACTTTGATGAACCAAATGCCCCAGTTAAAGTGCTTCGGGAAGCCTATTCTTGTGGGGATTTCCCGGAAAAGGATGATATGGCAGCCTTTGGGACTTGACCCTCAGTCATGCCTGGAGCAGACTATCGAGGCCCAGGCTCAGGCAGTGCGTCTTGGAGCGGATATTCTAAGAGTCCACGATGTCGGCCCGACCGTGCGGATGCTCGAGGGCTTGTCTTGATAGCGGCTATTTCAGAAAGGAGATAGCCCCAGGCCCTTCGTTAAAGAGAAGGTCCATTATAGATAGCCCCTCAAGAAAGCCTCTCTGAGGCGAGAAAACCTGGAAATATTCTTT
>JAKSJJ010000148.1 GCA_024398335.1 Bacteroidales bacterium
TCCATGAAGTGGGAGGCGTTGAGGTAGCGTTTGCCGACAACTCCAAGGTCAAAAAGGACGATAAGGCAGAGCGCCGCTCCGGCGTATTTTTTCATGTTCGGCTTCGCTGTGGCGAGATACAGCACCACCGCGGTCAGGCAGACGATAGCGAGCGAACGGATGGCGTCGTGGACAAGCAGGGCGCGTCTGTCAGCGCAAAGGGCGTCTGTCAGCTCTTTCTGGTATTGGCTGCCCGCGCGGCCGAAATCTCCGGCTATGCCTGGAATTAAGATACAGAGGACGCAGAAACCCGCAGTTACGCCCAGGGCGGTAAGTAGTCCTTTTTTGAACTCCGCCGCGCTATATTCGCCTTTAATCGCCCTGTCCGCGACGACAAATCCCAGTAGAGGAAGGGTGACTTGAAGCACTATCAAGGCCATAGATACTGTCCTGAACTTATTGTACATAGGAAGTATCTTGAAGCAAAGGCGGGTGAAAGCCTCGAAGTTACATCCCCATGAAAGCAGGATGGCGAAAATAGAAGCCGCGAGCAGCCACCATTTCTCTTTTCCTTTAAATAAGCAAAGACCGAGGATAAAGAGGAAGATAGTGATGGCTCCTATGTACATAGGACCTGCGGTAAAAGGCTGCGGGCCCCAGTAGAGCGGCATGTATTGAAGGGTCTGTGTGAGCTCTTTGCCTTTATAGCCGTAGCTTTTCAGCACCTTCGCGGTGGCGGAAGAAGAGGATAATGCTCCGGCGCTCGCTCCTCCGTTGAAGTCAGGAATCAGAAGGTTCGGCATTTCTCCTATTCCGTATGACCACTGAGTGGCATAGGCTATGTCAAGTCCGTTTTCTTGCTTATCGCTAGTCTCAGCCTTGAGCTCAGAGCCGCCTCTCATCGTGTGTTTGGCGTATCTTTGAGTAGGAAGAAGCTTATTGGCGTTTGTCGCTATTCCTATACATCCGACAACAAGCAGGAGTGAGGATGCGCACATGAACCTTTTGAAGGCTTCGGTGCGGCCTTCCTTCTTTGCCATTATACTGATAAAAACAACCAGGGCGTAAAGGACTACGCAGCATGCCAGATACCAAGTTATCTGCGGGTGGTTGGCCTTTATCTGCATGCTCAGCGCGAGGGCGAAAAGCACGCTTCCGAGGGCTGAAAGACTAAGCCATGACGGCAGTTTACGCTCGTCAGAAGGTGTTTCGAGGGCTTTTCTATATGTGAAAATCAATCCGGCGAGGACCCAAGGGAAGAAGGCGATAGCCTGCATCTTGGTGTTGTGTCCGACTTGGATAATCTGCAGGTTATATGAGCAGAAGGCGACAGCGATCGCTCCGGCGATTGAAAGGACTTTCCCTACGCCCATGGAGAGCATAAGCAGGAAGGCTCCAAGCAGGGCTACAAAAAGGTAGGTCGCGGGTCTTTTTCCAAGCATGAGAAGCTTGTAGATAGGATTTGTCCAGTCTCCGTCGAACTTGTCATACATCGTAACGACAGGCATTCCGCCGAACATGGAATTTGTCCAGAGGGTAGGGTCGTCAGGGTTTGCCTTGTTATGCTGGAGAATCTCATGGGTCATTCCCTGCCATGCGGAGATATCCGACTGGTTCACGACTTTCCCGGCGAGAACCTGTGGCACGAAACCATATGCCAGCACTAGAAAAAGAGCGACGATGCCCAGGTATGTGAGCACCTGCTTGAGTAAGGTTTTATTCATTATTCAGTAATTTGTCAAATAAAGCGGTCATGGCCGCGGTAAGCTTGTTTCGTGAGAAACGCTCGATGTCTTCAGGCTTGTAAGGGTCTTCTCCGACCAGGAACGCTTTCCAAAGTTTGTCGATAAATTCCCTCATCGCTTCCTTGTCGTTCCACTCTACGGTCTCTCCCGTATGGGTCTCACGCAGAATCGCCGCCATCGCGCCGTCGCTCTGGCCTATGCCGAGGATAGCATGGGAAGCGGCCAGATATTCAAATAATTTCCCAGGAAGCACGGCCTTGTACTCGGGCTCTTTCCTTAACGGGAGTAGCAGCACGCTCGCTCTTCTCTGCTCGATGACAGCGTCTTTATGGGCCTGATATCCAAGGTCTATGAGTTTATCTTCCAGACCGGCGTCGATGATGCTCTGGATGACCTCGCGGTCTGTCTTGCCTACAAGACGAATACGCAGTTTCCGAGCGAATTCCTGGTCAGCGGCGGCTTTTTCCGCGAGGACTTTCCAAAGGACATCAGGAATGCCGTCGGCGGCGAAAAGTCCTGTGTGGGTGATGTTGAAAAAGCCGTCAGGCTCGACCCCAGGGAAGTCACTCTGGTCAAATCCGTTTGTGATAAGCTCGACCGGAGTGTTTGTCATCTGCAGGAACTCATCTCGTACCAAAGGTGATACCGCGACTACGGCGGAGGCTCTGTCGAGGACTCTCTTTTCGAGAATCTCGTGTCTTTTACGAGAAAAGGCGGTCAGCCCTAAGTGCTTGAAATAGAACATCTTTGTCCAAGGATCGCGGAAATCAGCCACCCAAGGGATGTTAAACTCCTTGGCGAGCGGCATGGCGATAAGGTGCATGGACTGTGGCGGGCCTGTGCTGACGATGACATCGACAGGATGTTCCTTGAGGTAGTGCCTCAGGTATTTGACGGACGGGCCTATCCAGAAACATCTCGGATCAGGGATAAAGAAATTTCCTCTGACAAAAAGGGCCAGTTTCTGAGCGAAAGACTTAGGTCCGGCGTTGATAGGATTCACTTCCTTCGCGCCGTTCTTTCCGCCCTTTTTCTTTCCGAGAAGTTTACGGTAGATCTCGTAGGGTTCGAAGATATGCGTCTTAATCACCTCGGCTTGCTGGGGAATCTCGGCGGCGAGACTTTCGTCAACGGCGAGCATTTCCGGGTTTTCCGGAGTGTAAATCACTGGTTGCCAGCCGTATGAGGGCAGGTATTTCGTGAATTTTACCCACCTTTGGACGCCTGATCCTCCCGTTGGAGGCCAATAGTATGATATGATAAGTACCCGTTTCATCTTGTCTTGCTCTCAGCGTGGCTGATAAAGCGGTCAAAATTAAGAAAAAAGACGGAAAAATCCTTATCTTTGCGTACTATGAAAGAATCTGGAACAATACAGAAGGATAATCTCACGCCGATGATGAGGCAGTATTTCGACATGAAGAAAGACTGTCCGGAGGCGGTATTGCTTTTCCGCTGCGGCGATTTTTATGAGACATACGGAGACGACGCCATCACGGCGAGCAAGATTCTCGGTATCGTGCTCACAAAGCGCTCCAGCGTGACTGCCAACCCCATCCCGATGGCAGGTGTGCCTTATCATGCCCTGAATACATATCTTCCAAAACTTGTCCGTGCAGGCTATAAAGTGGCGATTTGCGACCAGTTGGAAGACCCGAAACTTACAAAGAACATAGTCAAGCGCGGAATCACGGAGCTGATAACTCCAGGTATCGCTTTCAACGATCAGCTCCTGGAGCAGAAACAGAACAATTTCATCGCTTCGATGTGCTTCCAGAAGGATAGTTGCGGAGCCGCTTTCCTTGATGTCTCAACAGGAGAATTCCAGGTGGCGGAAGGCGATCTTGACTACATAGGCACTCTTCTTTCTTCCTTCTCTCCAAAGGAGATTCTCGTGGAGAGAGGATACGAGAGAGGTGTCAAGGAACGTTTCGGTTCCCAGTGGTATGTCTCTACTGTCGAGGAGTGGGCTTTTACCTATGAGTCCGCTCTTAAAAGACTTTGTAAGCAATTGGAGGTCAAATCTTTGAAAGGATTTGGACTTTCAAGGACCGCTCTTGGTGTAAGCGCCGCTGGAGCTCTCATGGTATATCTCGAGCAGACCCATCACGCCGACTTGAAGAACATATGTTCTATAACCAGGATAGATAGGGGCGCCTTCGTGTGGATGGACCAGTTCACCCTTCGTAATCTGGAGATTTTCGCCAGCGCCTCAGGAAGAGACGGAGTGTCATTAGTGGATGTGATTGACAAGTGCTCTTCTCCTATGGGTGCGCGTCTTCTGAGACATTGGCTCGCTATGCCGATAATGGATCGGAAAGAACTTTCATCCAGATACGATGTCGTGGATCATTTCATCTCTGACAAGGAAGGACTGGAGTCTTTACAGGAGATGATCGGGGACCTTGGAGACCTGGAGAGAATCATGTCCAGGGTCGCTACCGGCAAGATAGCCCCGAGGGAGGTGATGATGCTCGCGAGGGGACTTTCCCAGATAGGACCTATATCCCGCCTATGCCTCGGACATGGCGTGGAGCCTCTTGAGGCGCTTGTCTCGGAGCTTTCCGGATGTGAGGATCTGTTGTCCGAAATAGTCAGGACCATGCATCCCGACCCGGCGTCTCAACTTGGAAAAGGAGATGTTATCGGCAGCGGCGTCAACGAGGAACTGGACCAGTTGAGGAACATTTCCCGCAATGCTAAGGACTATCTTCT
>JAKSJJ010000149.1 GCA_024398335.1 Bacteroidales bacterium
CCTATATGCTGACGGGACATGGACTTTCATAGGAGCCGACGGCGAGAAACTCGCGCCGGAGCCTGGCCAGAAGATAATTCTCGCCCGTGACGGTTCGTGGGCGACTGTGCAGATGGCGGGTCTTCCGCTTCCTGATGTCGAGGTCGCGAAGGCCAAAGCCGCGTCCATGGGCATCAACTTCCAACTTCCTTCCTTTGGCCCTGGGTCGTCTTCCCGTGCTCACGCTTCTTCCGGCACCGGCGCTTCCGGCGGAGCCCAGTACCATACGGTCAAATCCGGAGACACCCTCTCGAAGATTGCCGGAAAATATGGCACTTCTGTCTCGAAGTTATGCTCCCTTAACGGCATAAAATCTACTACGACCCTCCAGATCGGTCGCAAGCTTAGAGTAAAATAAACCTTTGAAAATCAGTCGGATATGTCTCGAATAAAACATGCCCTGATAATTTTAGCCTGCCTTTTGACCTTAGGCGTCAGCATGCAGGCGAAGACCCCGAAACTTCCTAAGGGATGTACAGTCTATGGCACTGTGACCTGCGATGGAAAGCCGATGAAGGACGTCGTCGTGTCCGACGGATATATAGTCACGCTCACTGACGCGAAGGGTCGCTATTTCCTGGAGTCTGACAAGGTGGACGGAAGCGTTTTCGTGTCTATCCCATCATGCACTGAAGTGCCCCTCGAGTACGGAATGCCCCATTTCTGGGAACCTCTGGGCTACACTGACGAGCCTGAAGAGCATAATTTCACGCTTACATCCGTAGATAATAACCGCCATGCGATTGTGGCGTTCAGCGATCTTCATCTGGCTAATATCTATGACGATCAGGCGCAGCTCGAGGAAGGTTTCCTTCCGAGACTGTATGAGCAGATCGAGAAATATCGTTCCCATGGCATCGCTGTGTATTGTCTTAACGGGGGAGACAGCAGTTATGACAGGTACTGGTACGAGAATCTCTACTCCATCGCAGATTTTCCTAAGACCTTGAAAGACAATAATTTCCCTGTGCCTATGTTCTGCGCTATGGGAAATCATGACAATGACGGGGCGACGCCTTATTCGACAGACACCGATTTCGAGGCATCGACTCTTTACAGGAATGTGATGGGGCCGACTCATTACTCTTTCAACCTTGGACAGGTCCATTACGTCGTGCTCGACAACATAGTTTATAAGAATAGCCCCGGCCGTATAGACTCATACGAGGGCATCGCAGGCAAGCGTGACTATGATGTGTACGTGACGGCGGAGCAGATGGAATGGCTTCGTGCGGATCTCGCGGCAGTGGCGGACAAGACTACTCCTGTCGTGGTGACCATGCACTCGCCGGTGCTGTACTACAAGGGTGATGAGATATTGACTAAATTCAGAATCGATGGCGTGATGAACGAGGATCTTTGTCGGGATTTTACCTCCGCTTTCAAGGATTTCTCTCAGGTTCATTTCGTTACAGGACATGTCCATAAGAACCTCCCATGCCATGGCGAGGACGATACTAGCCGCTTCCCGGACATAACGAATATCATTGACCATAATATTACGAGCGCATGCGGCTGCTGGTGGCAGACTCATGCGAGGGGAGGGCTCGCTCTCGCTCCTGACGGCGCCCCTGCGGGATTCGAGGTTTTCCCGGTCGACGGTAAGGACATAAAGTGGTATTTCGTGTCAAATGATGACGGCGAGGACGAGCAGTTCAGGGTCTTTGACATGAACGGCGTGAGGGATTATTATAAGGCGAACGGAGAGATGAAGGCCTTCCTGAAGCATAATCCTAAAAGGACGGACTATGCTGACATCGAGGATAATATGGTGTATATCAATGTCTGGGCGTGGGAGAAAGGATGGACAATCAGCGTGAAAGAGAACGGACAGCCCCTTGAGGTGGTTCAGAAGCCTACGGAGAATCCGCAGTTTACCGTTTCCTACCATCTTCCTCGTTCCAGCTGGGATGATAACGGGATCACAGATCGCTGGTCGGAGAAGTTCAACGTCGCGCAGAAGACCCATAATTTCTTCAGAGTCAAGGCTTCCGCTCCTGATACTGACCTTGAGGTCACCGTTACGGATTGTTTCGGCCGTAGCTGGACCAAGATTGTCGAGCGCCCTAAGGTGTTTTCAAAAACAATGAGATAAATCACGATCATGAAAAGAATTTTTTTAGCAGTGTTGTTGTCTGCCGCTATTGTCGGCTGTAATAAGGATAATATTCCTGCCCTGAAGCCACTTCCTGATAAGGAGGAAGAGAAGCCGGGTAAGGACCCTGACGCTCCGGCTTATCATAAGTGCTCCGACCCTACAATTCCGAATGATATGATATTCAGCACGACCCTTGGCAGGAATACCAATAATGTCGCCCAGGGTTTTGATTATGATGAGGCTGAGGATGTTATCTATATCACCCAGAAGTACGGCACATATAGAAATCTTGTCGGATGGCAGAAAAGGGAGACGGCAAGTTCTACGACTATCGCCCCTTCATACATGACTTTGGCATGTTTCGCTCACGGCAATAATATCACCATCGAAAAGACCTCATCCGGGGCTAAATATGTCTGGGCTCCGAACTATGGCAATCGCCAGAGCGACGGAAGTTATGACCGTCCGCTGGTCATTTCGCGCTTCCCGTTGCAGGCCGGTAAGACCCTTTACAATACTGATCCTACTGAGAATTTCTACTTCGGTAAGAACCCTTCATGGCCGTCCTTCGACTTCAAGAACGACATGGTGGCGATTTGCGACTATAAGTATTTTTATGTCTATCGCTTGAGCGAGGTGCTCGCTGTCGAGCAGAAGGAATTTACTCTGCCTCAGGCGATTACGTACGGAGGCGTTGTCGGGTCTATCGATACGAAGATTCCTGAGTGGACGGGGAGTCCGACCCTCAAGGCGAGGGATTGCTCAGGTTTGAAACCTTTGTATGTCGTGCCGTTCGATTACAGCAAGCGTAAGCTCCATTGGCAGTCATACTGCATTGATAACGGGTGGATTTACGCAATCCTTCAGGCTGATACGAAAGAGGCTCCACAGATTATGTTTGACTCATATGTCGAGGCATATAAGATGGACGGATCTAAGAATATGTACTCGATTCGCCAGGAGTATATGCAGAACAGGGACCGTATCGTCGAACTCGGTTGGACGGAACACGACTACTTCTATTGTGAGCCTGAAGGCATTAAGGTTTACGGCGATAAGATGTTGCTCATGTACACCATCAGAGGTGGCGCCGAGCCACTCCTTATCCGTCGCCCCGTAATTTTCACCCTCGCCAACCCGACGCTGTAACAAGCCTCCCCGCCGGCCGCCTCGTGGCGGCTTTTGTTATGTCATGGACGCCGGACTTTTTTTGCGGAAGGTCTCCTGGAATGAGGGAAACCTTCCGCGTTGTTCTGCTGCACGTGTTTGACAATCAACAACTTACATAAACTAAGTGCAGAGGGATTTCCATGTCTAAGGAGACCTTCCGCGCCAGGTGGTCGAAAATCTTGCGTGCAGGAGCTATTACTTCGTAGTTGGCGACAAGCGGGAGCACCAGAGGGCTATTTTACTCCCGTTTGCGACAAAAATCCCTGTTTGGGAGTGCCAGAGGACAGTTTCGCTCCCGTTTGGCCACGAACAGACTGTTTGGGAGCGTCAGAGGGTTATTTTACTCCCGTTCGCGACAAAAATCCCCGTTTGGGAGTGCCGGAGGACAGTTTCGCTCCCATTTGGCAACGATCAGACTGTTTGGGAGCGCCAGAGGGTTATTTTACTCCCGTTCGGTCTTGGGTGGCTTGTTTGGGAGTGCTGTGACGCCATTTCGCTCCCATGTGCGTGGACACCTTGACAAAAGAAGGTAGGGTGGCCACATCGTCATCGAAGAAATCATGCGTTGGAATGCCTCTGTGGCCGATTCCGTGGACACCCTCGTGGATACCCTTACACTTTTTTTGAAGGTATCCACCACTAGGATTGTGTTAACGTCTGTGATCTGATGGTAGGCGAAGAGTGCCTTCCATCTGGTTGCAGGAGGAGGGGGAATGACGAATCGGAGCTGGCGGCAGAAGAGGTAAGGCCACATTGGGAGCTGGCGGCAGGAGGAGGGTCAGGGCTCAGGCTTCGGCGGTCGGCTTCGCTCCGGACGGAGCCTTGACGTCGTAACTCCTCCTTTTACGGTCAGCCTCCGCGGTGCTCCGGCCGACCGTAACGTCGTCAGACAGACTCCGTCACGAGGCGGCTCCTTCCTGTCGCTGCGCTTTCCCGACCGCCTCAATTCGCCCTTCTCCCTCCTCCTGCCACCAGACGAAGCGATCCGTGGAATTCCGACCGTCAGCGACGTGATTTTCCACTTTCTTGCAAGAGAAGGATAAACCAATGTTCAATAGATTATTACTCCTGGGTCAGGTAGAACGGGGTGAAGGGG
>JAKSJJ010000015.1 GCA_024398335.1 Bacteroidales bacterium
TCCACTGCACTCCGGCATGGTCGTTGCAAATACCTATTTTCATGATTTTTGATATGATTTTGAGCATGCAAAGATAAGACAATTACAATAATTATTAACTTTGTAAGTTAAGTTCCACAGGATAAGTAGATGAGAAAATTCCTTTTGACCGTGATTTTCATGCTCGGCTGCCTGGCGGCGTCGTCTCAGACGCCCAAGGCGGCCATTAAAAGCGTGCTCTCCGGTGAAGGATATCAGAAGGCCAACGAGAAATACGAGAGGGCTCTCGAGAAGAATGCCGCCGACTCCCCTTCAATGATAGTAGCGAGAGCGGTCCTATGGGACAGCTGGGCTAAGTGGTGCGACTACTTCAAAGACTATAAAGACGACAAATATTTCTCGACCAGATACACCATCGACGCCTACTATCTCCTTTGCGACAGTAAGGGGATAATCGAGTCGGACGAGGGAGTGGACAAAATGCTTAAAGGTCTGAAAACCAGCTATCAAGACATATTCTCCAGCATCGAGAACACAAGCGCGGAATATGTCTTCGAGATTAATTCAGAGTCCCGTTATGACGAGTACATACGCTATGCCAGGGCCCACTCACACCCTCAGCTTGACACTCTTTTGATCCTCAGAGAGGAAAGGGCATACAAGGACGCTTGCGAGGCGGCCTCCGAAAAAGCGTTCAGACGCTATCTGGACAAATACAAAGACGCCCCGCAGGAGCATATCGCGCAGGTTGACATCTTGCTGCGAGACCTTCTTTTCAACCAGGCCTACACGTCCTCCGACATGTCACTGATCAAGCAATTCATCCAGACATATCCCCTCTATCACCGCACAGAGGAGCTCTACCCTATCCTCAGGCGTCTGCAATGGCCTTCTTATACTGAGCGAGACGCTCTTTTGTACATGGCCTGGGGAGCGGTGCGGTCGCTTCGCTATGACACCTTCACGGTAGAATTCGACAGGGACGGATTCGAGATCGAGACCGACACCGAAGACGACCTGGCGGATGACTTTGAGCTTGACCTCTCGCAGGAGAGCGCGGCCGCTCCAGCCCCTGAAACCGGAGCCCGCGTGCCGGACTTCCGCGTCACCGAGCGCGACATCTGGGGAAACTGGACGGAGAGGATTGATAGAAACGAGGTGATATCCCGTAGGGAGATAGAATATTATCTCTAAAACTTCTTGTTTTATAAGAATTTATAACTAACTTTGCGCCCGCAATCCAAGCGCCGCCTCGGACAGGGAGACTGGAGCCGAAGGACGTGAGGACCAACCAAAACAAATCTTTTTGCACAATGGCAGCAGAGTATCTTCAGCCAGAGAAAAAGCAGGAGATTTTCGCGAAATACGGAAAGTCTAATACAGACACCGGTTCTGCAGAGAGTCAGGTCGCTTTATTTTCCTACCGTATCGCTCACCTTACCGAACACGTTAAGGCAAACAAGAAGGACGTCGTTACTCGTCGTTCACTCCTTCGCCTCGTAGGTAAGAGACGCAGCATTCTTGATTACCTCAAGAAGACTGACATCGAGAGATACAGAAACATTGTCAAGGAGCTCGGTCTCCGTCGATAAGACAAATACGGGTAGGAAACTCGGACAAGGGGATAGGCCTGAAGTACAGGCCTCCCCTTTTTTTGATGAAAGACGTACGTAAAGGAAAACAATAATGAACATTATCAACAAAAAAATCGAGCTCGCGGACGGCCGCGTAATCGAAATCGAGACCGGTAAGTTGGCTAAGCAGGCCGCCGGTTCAGCAGTAGTAAAGATGGGTGGCACAATGCTTCTCGCCACCGTAACAGCAGCAAAAGACGTCAAAGAGGGAACAGACTTCATGCCTTTGACCGTCGATTATAAAGAGAAATTCTATTCAGCAGGACGCTTCCCAGGCGGATTCATGAAAAGGGAAGGCAAGTCTTCAGACTACGAGATCCTCATCTCACGTCTTATCGACCGTCCTATCAGGCCTCTGTGGCCAGACGATTTCCACCTCGAGGTGTTCGTCAACGTAACCCTTATCTCAGCTGAGAAGGACATCCAGCCAGACGCTCTCGCGGGTCTTGCCGCTTCTTGCGCTCTCGCTACTTCAGACCTTCCATTCCTCGGCCCTATCTCAGAGGTTCGCGTAAGCCGCGTAAACGGCGAGTTCGTGATCAACCCTTCTTTCTCACAGATGAAAGACTCAGACCTCGAGCTCATGGTAGCCGCTACTGAGGAGAACATCATGATGGTTGAGGGTGAGATGAACGAGGTCAGCGAGAAAGTCATGCTCGAGGCCATCAAGTTCGCTCACGAGGAAATCAAGCGTCACTGCCGTGTACAGAAAGAGCTCATCGCCGAGCTCGGAACTGATGTCAAGAGAGACTATCCTCACGATGTAGAGGATGAGGAACTCAAGAAAGCGGTTCACGATTTCTGCTATGACAAATGCTACGCTCTCGCCAAGGCCGCTAAGCCAAAGCACGAGAGAGAGGACGGCTTCGCCGCTATCAAAGAGGAATTCATCGCCACTATCCCGGAGGATGATGAGGACCGCGAGGCAAAGATCGCCCTTGTAGAAAGATACTACCACGCCGAGGAGAAAGAGGCTATGCGCAACATGATCCTCGACGAGGGCATCCGTCTTGACGGACGTGTATGCGACCAGGTACGCCCTATCTGGTGCGAGGTTGACTACCTCCCATGCGCACACGGTTCAGCTATCTTCACCCGTGGAGAGACCCAGTCCCTCGCGACTGTCACCCTCGGTACCAAGATGGACATGAAGGAGACTGACGAAGTTCTCATCCAGGACGACCAGCAGGTTGTTCTCCACTACAACTTCCCTCCATTCGCTACAGGAGAGGCTAAGCCTCAGCGTGGCGTAGGACGTCGTGAGATCGGTCACGGAAACCTCGCTCTCCGCGCCCTCAAGCCAGTTATCCCTGTTGCTCCTGAGAACCCATACGCTGTACGTATCGTATCTGATATCCTCGAGTCAAACGGCTCATCATCAATGGCTTCTGTCTGCGGTGGATGCCTCGCCCTCATGGACGCCGGCGTGAAGATCAAGAAACCAGTCGCAGGTGTCGCTATGGGTCTTATCACTGACGAGGAGCGTCCTAACGACCGCTACGCCATCCTCACCGATATTCTCGGTGACGAGGATCACCTCGGAGATATGGACTTCAAGGTAACCGGTACCGCTGACGGTATCACCGCTACCCAGATGGATATCAAGGTTGACGGTCTTTCATACGACGTTCTCGAGAAGGCTCTCGAGCAGGCACGTCAGGGCCGTATGCACATCATGGGCGAGATGATGAAGACCATCAGCGAGCCTCGTGAGGACTACAAGAGCTTCGTTCCTCGTATCGAGCAGCTCGTAGTCGCTTCCGAGTTCATCGGAGCCATCATCGGAAAGGGTGGCGAGACTATCCAGAAGATCCAGAAAGAGACCGGCACTACTATCACTATCACCGAGGAGCCTAATCCAAAGGGTGAGGGTACTGTAGGAGTCGTTGACGTAGCTTCCGACAACGGAGAGGCTATGCAGAAAGCTCTCGAGTGGATCAAGGGTATCTGCGCTGTACCTGAGGTCGGCGCCGTTTACCACGGTAAGGTCGTCAGCATCCTTGAGTTCGGCGCGTTCGTAGAGATCATGCCTGGCAAAGAGGGTCTGCTTCACATCTCTGAGCTTGACTGGAAGAAGACCGAGAAGGTCGAGGATATCCTCAAGGTCGGCGACGAGGTTGACGTTAAACTTCTCGAGATCGACGCCAAGAACGGCAAGATGAGACTTAGCCGCAGAGCTCTTATCGAGAAACCGGAAGGATACGTAGAGCCTGAGCGCAAACCTCGTGGCGAGCGTCCTGCAAAGGATGGCGCTCCACGCAGAGATGACCGCAGAGGCCCTCGTGATGGCCAGAGAGGCGGATTTGACCGCAGGTCTGATCGTCCACGCCGTGACGGTTTCAAGAAAAATGACGCTCATGTAGTAGAGGAAACTAAAACCGAACCAGAAATATTTTAGTTAACTTAAAAAAGGAAAAGTTATGAAAAGATTATTTTTCGTAGCCGCTATCGCAGTTCTCGCGCTCACTTCGTGCAAGAACGAGCTCAAGTGGAAAAAACTCGACAAAGACGAGGCTGCCAGCAGAATCGAGCAGGCTGTTGCTAAAGCAGCGGCAGATCTGTCACCGGCCAACTACTCTGAGGCCATCAACATGTTCGCCGACCTCATCACTAGTTTCACCGCGATGAGCGAAGAAGAAGCAGGTCCATTGGCTGAGTTCTTCATGAATCTCGAGAAAGACTGGACAAAAGCAGAAGAGAAGCCAGGTGAAGGCAACATCGTGGATGTCACCACCGTGATTACCATTCACGCGGCTGATATCAAGGGCCATTATGCTATCAAGGACGGCAAGGTCGTCTGCGAGAAGGCAAATGCCGGAGACTTCAAGATCACCTACCCAGCCCGCGACGGTCTGACCTCTGTAATCCGTCTTGACGTAAGCGATTCAAAGAACATCCTGGTAGTCGATGAAGACAATACCACCTCGAGCAAAGATGGCAAAGTGTACAATTACCATAAACTCGCTCGTGTAGCTATTCCGAGGAACGGTTCGCTTTCTTTCACAAAGAACGGCAAGAACCTTCTTTCAGCCGCTGTCGTTTGCTCTAGCAGAGTCGCTTCAGACACAGAGTTCGGACTTGACGACAAGATTTCTGTCACTTCTGACATCAAACTCGGCGCTGACACCCGTATCGTCGCCAAGAGAGTTCTTGTCAGCGCTGAGAGAATGCTTGCTAACGTGACTGTCCTTAAGGGCGCCAACAAGGTCCTTTCATTCAAGGGTGAAGTCTATGACAACATTCTCGACAGAGAGAAGAAAAAAGTTGAGCCAGGTAAAGTTTCAGCGGTAGTTGACCTCGAAGGCGATGTACAGCTATATGTCGAGGCTAACGCCAATGAACTCAACAAGGCCGACGCAGCCTTCCAGTGGTCTACCGACGACTCATACGCCAAGGCTAAAGCAGATGCTTATAACAAGTACCTTGACGCAGGATTCTATTTCGATGGATATAAGAAGAATGTCCAGGGAAAGATTGTCTATGTCGTAGAAAAAGACAGCGACGGCGATTGGGCAGCCCACTCTTATGTCCAGATGCAGAAGGAAGAGGATGACGGCACAGGCAATATGATCAAGCCTAATTGTGACGTTGATTACTTGCTTATGAACGCTACTCCATACATCCAGATCTGGATGATGCAGCTCAACCTGCTCACTGGCATCGGTGGCGGAGAGTAAAAAAATACTTTCGCTAAAAATAATCTATCGGTCTGCAGCCATTTTCGCTTTGATTCTGTCAGGAACAATGGCGTCGGCTCAGACCGATACTTTGTTTTATGCCATAGACAGCGTATCCACCGTCGGCACATCGAGAAGGACCTCCGCCATTAAAGGCGACATTACAGAAGGACTGACCATTGATATGGAGAGGCTATCCTCCATGCCAAGGATTCTGGGAAGCGCCGATCCTCTGCGTAGCGCGAGTTTCACTAGCGGAGTACAGACCAGCTCGGAATATGACTCCGGGGTGCACATCAGAGGTTGTGATAACGCACATAATGACATAAATATAAATGGTGTACCGGTCTATGGAGCGGCACACCTTTTCGGTTTTTTCTCCATCTTCAACCCCACCCACTATAAGTCCATGGAATTGTCCGTGACAAAATCGGACGCTGACAGGCTTGGAGGAAGTCTGGGGATGAGACTGCACGATAAGATACCGGGGAAAGTCGGAGGAGATTTCGCGGTGGGCATAATGTCCTCTCAGGGGACGCTGAGACTGCCTCTGGGGAAAAAGAACGCCCTTACCATCTCGGGCAGAGGCTCTTACATGAATCTTATCTATAAGAAATTCATGCGTTTCGACGACTCGCAGGTCCGCTATGGTTTCGGCGACGCCAACTTCACATGGCAGTGCGAAGCCTCCCAAAAGGATAAGCTTTGGCTCGACCTTTATTACGGCAAGGACAAGGCCGATGTCGGGCAAGGAACGGACTTCGGCGGCATAAAAGTCGATTGGGGCAATAAGATAGCCTCATTCCATTGGCTTCACAATCTGGAGAAAGGCTCCCTGCGCCAGACTCTCTACGCCAGCCGCTACTCTAGCAAGGCAGGCATAGCATATCAAGACATCAGCACGAGATTGAATTCCGGAATCTCAAGCTATGGCTACAGTCTGGATACCAAGCTCGGAGACTTCAGCTTCGGCGCCCAAGCGCAGCTTCATTCCATACAGGAGCAGATACCTTCCTTTGACGACAAAGACCCTGACAATGCGCCTCAGAACTCCTTCGTCGGGGAAATTTACGGAAAATGGGGCCACGCTTTCGGACTTCACTGGGGACTCGAGACCGCACTGAAGGCCGCGCTGTTTCGCAGTAGCGACAAACATTTCTGGTTCAGGCCGTCTCCGGAACTTGCTATTAGCTACGATTTTCGTCGCTACGGAAAAATCGCCCTTCAATACTCGATAAGAAACCAATATCTCTTCCAGACCGGACTTACGAACATAGGCTTCCCTACTGAGTTCTGGATGGCGGCCGGAGAGATAAGCGCCCCGCAATGGTCCCAGAACATCGACCTTGGGTACAACTGCGAGCTATGGGGAGGGAAATACGCCCTCTCCGTGGATTTATACTACAGATGGCTGTATAATCAGGTGGAATTCGGAGGAAACCTCTACGACCTGCTTGACACGAATTATTGCCTACAGGACTGCCTCTTGAAAGGAAAGGGTCGCAGCTACGGACTGAACTTCATGTTCATGAAACAGACCGGAGACTTTACGGGCTGGGTCAGCTACTCTCTGGGACGCAGCCAGAGAAAATTCGAGAACGCCCAGTACCCCCTCTCATGGTATCCATCCAACCATGAGAGAATACACGAGCTGAACATCGTGGCTAATTATAAAAAAGGACGCTGGAACGCTTCCGGCACCTTTGTCTGCGCCTCCGGCACTCCGTTTACCGCACCGGAATGTTTCTACATCGTGTCAGGTCATCTGATGACCCAATACGGCCCTCATAACGGCACGCGCCTGCGTCCATACATAAGACTGGACCTGGGTCTTGATTGCTCTATCATCAAGAACGAAAAGCAGGAAAACGGATTCAGCCTCTCCGTTTACAACGTGCTCTGCAGAAGAAACGACGTTTTCTACAGGCTGAAGATCACCCCTGAAGGCTTCTCCTTCTCGAAAGTCGCCTTCTTTCTCAGATTCGTCCCGTCAATAAGTTACTATCATAGATTCTAGGATGAAAGCTCTAAGACTCATATTCACCATCATGGCGGCGCTGCTAGTTATGGAAGGATGCGAAAGCGACTTCCACATAGACGGCGAGGCGGAGCTTGTCGTAGAAGGATGGATCGAGGCGGGAGGATACCCTGTAGTGATTGTGTCCCAGACAATTCCGGCGACCTCTGACAATCAAGGATTTGACCAGATTGACAGCTATATGATGCTCGCCTCAGTGGTGATTAGCGACGGGAAGAACACTATGTCCCTTGGCCAGAGTATCGACCCTAAGCACTACCCTACACGCTACTATACAGGATACAACTTTAAAGGGGAGGAAGGCAAGACCTACACCCTGACAGTCAAATGCGCGGGCATCACCGCCACTGCAAGCACGACAATACCTCCGTCAGTCCCTATCGAAAACGCCCGATACGAAGCCATCGAGGGGCAGCCCGACCATTACCGGGTCTTCATTGACTTCAAAGACCCTTCCGACAGGGACGACTGGTACAAGATATACACCAAGGTCGAAAACAAAGACAACATCTTCAACAGCGCGCCGGAGGGCGTTTTCAAAGACTCAGACCTCGCAACAGAAGCGTCAGTAGAGGTGAAGCAAGGAGCATGCGTCCCCGAGTTTAAGACAAGGCAGTACTACGAAAGCGGGGACATCGTGCACATCAAGCTATGTACCACCGATGAACTTTTGTACAATTACTGGCGCAACTTCGAGGAGGTGACATCCCTGTCTAGAAACCCTCTTTTCCCTATCACTGTCAACGCCCCTTCGAACATGAAGGGAGCGAAAGGATACTGGGCCGGATACGGTCTTTCAGAAATAGAACTCACCATTCCATAAATGGCGAAAATATGAAGCAGAAGGCACTGAAACTAATATTTATTCTCTTTGCGGCGCTACTCCCGTGCATTTTCGTCAGCGCCCAGGAAAGCCTGCGCTGGGCGTTCATGGCAGATCTTCACGTCAGCGTTGACTCCCGCTCCGCGGATGACCTCAGAGCCTGTGTCAAAGACATAAACGCTCAGGATGTGGACTTTGTCATTGTCGCAGGAGACGTGACTAATTTCGGCTCAGACAAAGAGATACGCCTCGCGAAAGGGATCCTTGACTCGCTCAAGGTCCCATGCCATGTAGTTCCCGGCAATCACGACGCCAAATGGTCGGAAAGCGGATGTAACAGTTTCAAGGAAATCTTCGGCGGGGAAAGCTTTGTCTTCAGGCAGGGAGGATGGAGGTTCGTGGGTTGCGCCAGCGGACCGAACATGAGAATGGCGCCGGCTCTTCTTCCAAGGGAAAACATGGTGATGCTCGAAGAACTAGGAAGGCAGGAAAAAGAGAAGACGATCTTTATCAATCACTACCCTCTTGACAGCAGTGTGCTGAATTATTTCGACATCACAAAGGCCCTTCATAGGCTTGACACCCGCTTTGTCATGGGAGGACATTGGCATGTGAACAGGGCGATGAGCTATGACGGCATACCCGCGGTCATAGGACGAAGCAGCATGACAACCACCAAGGTCAATTCAGGGTATAATATCGTGTCATTGAAAGATGATCATATCACAATCCACGAGCGAAGACTTGACGCCGAAGGAAGGTTTTCGGATCTTCCCGCATGGTATGAGGCGGAGCTGAGAGGAGTAGCATCCAAGGCTGAATATGACGCCGACGGGCTGCCTCTAGATTATCCGTGGATGAGCTATGATATCAATCGTAAATATCCTCAAATCAAAGAGTTATGGACAATCCTCGAAGACAGCGACATAGCCTCCGGATTCGCCGTTGACTCAAAAGAGAAATATGCTTGGTATAACACCACCTCCGGGCGACTTCGCAAGATACGCCTTAGGGACGGAGCGGTGAAATGGAGCATCACCCTGCCCGGAAAAGTATTCTCCACCCCGGCTCTGAGCGAGGATGGCAAGACGCTCGTGACAGGCTGCGCTGACGGACATCTCTATGCGTTTAACGCGAAAAACGGCAAACTTCGCTGGAAAGTGAAGGCGGGAAGCTCGATTCTTTGCAGCCCGGTGATATTCGAAGAAAAGGTATATTTCGGAGCCTCCGACGGGGTGTTCCGCTGCGTGAAGGTAGGAGACGGGGCGGAAGTGTGGAGCTACGAAGGGGTCGAAGGCTTTGTCGAATGTCGTCCGTGGGTGGATAAGGACGGAGTCTTTTTCGGAGCGTGGGACAGAAATTTTTACTGCCTTGACAGCGAGAATGGAGCCTTGAGGTGGAAATGGAACGTGGGTAAGGCCTCGATCATGTACTCCCCTGCCGCATGCTGGCCGGTAAAGAGCGGAAAGAGGGTGTTCGTAGCGGTTCCTGACAGGCGGGTTTACTGCCTTGACGCCGAGAACGGAGAGATGCTTTTCTTCGCCGAGGGAGGCCGCGAGCAAATAGGTCTTTCCCCTGACGGCGGCCGCGTCTTTGTCAAGACCATGCACCATCGTGCCTACTGCTTTGACGCTGACATCCAAGCAGATAGCACGGTCCTTACGCCACAGCGCCAACGCTGGAACATCTCCACATGCCTAGGCTACGACATCGCTCCGACCCCTACGGCCTGCGCGGGTAACGAGCTTCTCATCCCGAGCGACAAAGGCTCGATCGTGGCCCTTGACGCCTCCGACGGCAGCCTGCTCTGGGCCCACAAACTCTCCCCCGCCCTTGTCAATCCTCTCGCCGTGCTGAAGTCTCCGCAAGGAAAATATCGTGTTCTTTGTTCAACTTTTGACGGAAAGATTTCCGTTTTAGTGGTTGAACGATAGATTTTTTTATCTACATTTGTAGATAGCACTGAAAAAAGTAACACAAACTAATATTTTCATGAAAAAAATTCTCATCGCTCTCGCATCAGCGGCCCTCATGTTGGCAGCGTGCGAAACCTATGATGACAGCGCTATCAATGACAAGCTCGACCAGCTCGCCGACCGTATCGCCGCGTTGGAAAAGCAGGTTAACGATAACGCTAACGCCCTCGCGGTTCTCGCT
The DNA here is from genome assembly GCA_024398335.1 of Bacteroidales bacterium. Taxonomy (GTDB): domain Bacteria; phylum Bacteroidota; class Bacteroidia; order Bacteroidales; family UBA932; genus Cryptobacteroides. The sequence goes on from JAKSJJ010000015.1 coordinate 10,309, forward strand.
CAGGCGGGCACCACTTCCGAGAAAATCGTGACTTCTTACAAGAAGACCGACGACGGAAAAGCATGGGTGATCACATTCTCAGACAACACAAGCATCACTCTGTACAACGGAGCTCAGGGAGAGCCTGGACAGCCTGGTAAGCCTGGTGAACCTGGTAAACCTGGTGAGCCTGGTGAGCCTGGTACTCCTGGCGCGACCCCTGTATTGGGACTCGCCGAGGTTGACGGAGTCCTTTACTGGACAATCAACGGCGAACTCGCCAAGGATGCTGACGGAAAGAACATCCCGGCACAGGGAAGCAACGCTCTCGTACCACAGATCAAGGTCGAGAACGGCGTATGGAAAGTCAGCTATGACGGCATCCTCTGGAACGAGATTCCTGTCACAGGAACTACTCCTGAGGGCACTGTGAACATCACAGAGACTGAAGACAGCGTCATCATCGACCTCGGTGGCGGCACAGTCATCACCCTCGCCAAGGGTTGGGCCCTCAAGATCAGCGTAAGCGCTGAGGAAGTAACCGTAGCCCCTGGCAAGAGCGCTCAGTTCACTTATACTCTCACAGGAGCAGACGAGACCACCCACGTGGAGGCTGAGGCTACAGAAGGATATGAGGTTAGCGTAAACGAGGCTGAATGCGCCGTAAACGTGACCGCTCCTGAGGCCATCGCCGAAGGTGACTGCGTTATCCTCAAGGCCGTCAGAAACTCAGACAGCGCATACAGCGAGGTTTATGTTCCTATCGTAAAGGCACAGGTACAGCTCCAGGGAGAAGGAACTCAGGCAAGCCCTTACCTTATCAAGACTGTCGAGGATCTCGACGCCATGCGTTTCTACAAAGAGGCTCAGGATACCCTCGCTACCGTTTACTATCAGCTCGAGGCCGACCTTGACATGAACGACGTCGAGGGCTGGATGCCTATCGACACCCGCAACGCCGCTTATCCTGTCGTATTTGACGGAAAGAATCATATCATCCGCAACTTCAAGTGCTCCGCTGAGAGATACCCTAGCCTCTTCGGTCTTTTCGTGGGTACTCTCAAGGACATCACCTTCAGAGACTGTGTCGTATCAGCGACATCAAAGAGCCCTGTCGGAATCGTCAGCGGATGGGCTGGAAATAACGGCGGAACCCTTCCTAAGGTGACTTTCGAGAACGTGAACGTCGCCGGAGGAAGCCTAACTTCTACAGCCGCTTCTTCAGCTTCTGTCGGCATCGGAGCAATCTCCGGATGCGCAGGTAACGCCGTCTTCAAGAACTGCTCAGTGAAGAACTGCGCCGTAAACAACAAGAGTAACTCTTCCAACGCTGACGCCAACATCGAAAGCTGGTGCGGCGGTCTGGTCGGAGGTACATACGCTGTAGATTTCGAGGACTGCTCATTCACAGGAGACGTCACCGCTGTCAACAGCAACCGTAACACCGGCGGACTCGTAGGTAAGGCGATGAGCCTTGTCATGAATGAAGCCAGGGTTTACACAAACTTCAAGAACTGCTCATTCGAGGGCAACGTCAGCTCAGAGTCTGACCTCGTCGGAGGTCTCGCCGCTTGGATTGGCGGAGGTATCGTCGAGGGATGCTCTGTCAAGGGTAATGTAAGCGCATGGGGCGCTAAGCGCAGCACTTCGGCTACAGCTTACGCATATTGCGGAGGTATCCTCGGATACGTCACCTCAGCTGTCGAGCTCCAGGTCAAGAACTGCTCTTTCAACGGAACAGTCAACGCCAAAGGTAAAGTCGTTTCTGCTATCCTCGGACAGAACTCTTGCAACACTACTATCAGCGGATGTACAGCTGAGGGTTCAGTGACCGGAGGTCAGTTCGTAGGCGGTGTCACCGGTTACGACCAGCAGGGAGTCTTCAAGATCACAGACTGCGTCGTCAAGGTGGACGTCAAGTCTAACGACACTCTCGCCGCAGGTATCATAGGACAGACCCAGGCGGGTAACGTCACTATCAGCGATTGTAAGCACGTAGGTACAATCACATCAGCTAAGCAATACGCGGGCGGTATCGTCGCTAACTCCAACACTGCCGCCACCTGCGACATTCTCCGTTGCTCTCACGAGGGTGATGTCCTCGGAGGTGGCGACTACGCCGGAGGTATCATCGGCTTCGCGAAGGCTCCAGGTTCAGTCATCAACTGCTGCGCTACCGGCGGAATCGTCAAGGGTGGAATGTGCGGAGCAGGTATCGCCGCTGACTGTATAGGAACAATGCGCGTTGAGAACTGCTACTCTTCAATGAACATCAACGCCAAGTATGGTATGGGTGGCATCGTAGGCCGTATGGTCAACCTGGTCAACCCTAACACCACCGGCACATGGGACGCAGAGCAGGCTACATTCCTTATCGGATGTATCGCATGGGGAGACATCGAGACTGTCATTGAGGACGGTCAGAGCCCTGCTTCAGGCTACAGCTCAGCAGCTATCCTCGGATGTACTCTCTTCAAGCACACCCTCAGCAACTGTTGGAGAAATCCTGACATGAAGTTCAGAGCATACCCTTCAGAGATGGCTACCTATAACGTACCTGTCGATCAGCCAGACAGCAACCCTAGCTCACCATATGTCAAGATCGGAGAGGAGACTTACTACATGCCATGGCATGGTAAGGCAGCAGCCGCCGGTAAGACTCCTGCTTCTGTAGCGAAGACTATCGGATGGGACGAGACTATCTGGGATCTTAGCGGAACCGAACCAAAGCTCAAATAACAATGAGAATACAGCAAATCACTCTGTTGGTTTGTATTATGACAGTGTTGGCCTGCACAAAGGTCAACACTGTTGTTGATACACCCAAACCTGACTTGAGAGATATCCAGGTCACGGTGCAACTTCCTTCGGGAAGCTTTGACCCGTCTTTATTCGAGACAGTGTCATACTATACAGACGCCTCCGACAAAGGAACGGAGCGTCTTTCTAAGGAAAGGACTTTCACCGCGTCCGTCAGCAAAGAGGCCACCGTCATCACAGTCTTGACAGGCGATCACGGTGAGTCATACAGCGTGAGCGCGACCCAGAAAAAGACTTACCTGAGCTCTTCAAAGGAGCTTTCCGAGGGTATGTGTTTCAGCTCTGAGCCGACAAAAATCGGCGCTAACGACGCCAAAGTCACTCTCAAGGCTATGACATCCGCTCTGGATATAAACATCTTCGACAGCAAGCACTTCGCCCTCGATGAGAAAATACTTTCTGTATCATTCATCTCTGAGGGTTCCGCTGTCAGTTCTACCACAGTCAACTGGGTCTCCAACGATCCGGGACTGTGCCTGAAGGTCGGAGATAAGGAGAACGCCGCCAAGGTGGGAATGGTATTCAAAGCCGCCGACGCCAAGGTCAAAGGTAAGTTCAAGGTCCTCACAGACCGTAAGGACGACTCAGGAAACGCTTCCACCACCTATATCTTCTCTGTCGATAACGTGGAGTTCGCAAGCGGCAAGATCACAGCGGTTTCCCTTGACATGAGCGCTCCTGATAACCAGCCTACCCGTCGAGTCGGTGTCCTTGGAGACTCCATCTCGACCTTCCTCGGATGGATCGACAGCTCATATTCCGCATACTACCCTGGCAATGACGCCACAAGCGCAGGCGGAACCGGCACTGTACAGCAGGTCGAGAAGACCTATTGGTGGAAGATCATCAACGAGAAGATGAGCCATGGCGTTCTTGATGTAAATAACTCATACTCTGGAACTAAGGTCGTGACCGAAAATGGAGTCAAGGGCTTTGTTGACAGGGCATATCGCTTCAACGACCCGGACATCATCATCATCCACGGCGGAACAAATGATAAGAACAAGACCAGTCCATTGGGAGAATTCGACTATGACCTCCCTATCGGGCAGCTTAACGAGACATGCTACCGCAGCGCCTATATCAAGCTTGTAAAGATGCTCCAGAACCGTTATGAGGGCGTACAGCTTATTATCCTCGTAGGTGATATGCTTACAACCCCTTACGCCACCGCTAACATCGAGATAGCTAAGCACTTCGGCCTTCCGTATGTCGATTTCACCAAAGGCGGTACTATCACCAATGACACCGCGAATATCCCTAAGAGCACGGGTAGCCACCCTGACGCCAAAGGAATGCAGTACATTACCGACCGCATTTGGGAAACATGTAAAGATTACCTTCCTTAATTGATGACGAACATGAAAAAGACAATATTTATGGCTGCGGCGGCTCTTCTGTGCCTCGCATGTCAGACTCCCGTCCAGGAAGAAATCGTTTATCATCCGACTGAGCCTAAGGGCGACACCCAGATTATCAGCGCGGTTCTTCCGGACAATATCTCCGTGAACCAGACAAAGGGAAATCTTGTTAACTCAGCGGCTGTCCTCAGCCCTGAATGGGCAAAAGGCGACCAGCTCAGGATAAAAGGAAACTCAGAGCAGCTTTTCTCTATCCAGGAGGGTTTCAGCGCAAAGAAGGCCTCATTCGAGGGTAAGGCCCTCGCCTCAAGCAAGTTTACCATCATCTATCCTGGCAGCTATAAGAGCGTGGATGAGATCAAAGCGCTCAATCTCAAAGGCCAGAAACAGATAGGAGACAATAACTCCGACCATATCAAGTACTTCGCTTATCTTAGCGGAGTAAATACTTACGAGGACATCCATTTCGCTTCTGACTGGGCCGCTTCCAAGGGTGGAGAGTTCCACCAGGCCGGCTGTATCAAGATCATGGCTGAAGTCCCTGACAATGTCACATCCGTATCAAAAGCCAGCATAGAGCTTGGGGAAGACGACATCCTCAGCGTCGATCTTGAAGGCGTCAATATCGGAGCGGGACACAGCTTCACAGCCTTTATCCAGACCGATGGCGACGTAGTCTTCAAAGAAGGACAGAAAATCTCGTTCATCGTCGTTGACCAGGATGGAAACGAGGTGAAAAAGACCTTTGTACCGGGACCTCAGACCCTCTACGGCGGATACATGAACGAGTTCCGCATCGGCGGCGAATGGCCTACCCAGTTCAAGGGAGGCAAGGGTTCTCCAAGCGACCCTTACCTTATCACAAACGCTGAGGAGATGTGCGCCGTCAAGACTCTTCTTGAGGAGAATGCTATTACCTGCTTCAAACTCATGAATGACATTGACATGTCGAGCGTGACTGACTGGACCCCTATCAACCTTGTCAATGGCGCCCTGGGTATAGATTTCAACGGAAACAACCACAGTATCGACAACCTCAAAATCCCTTCAGGAAGCTGGGCCAGCATCTTCGGAGTCGTCCATGGCAACATCTACGACCTGACAATCAAGAATGCTTCGCTTACATCCTCATACAACGCTCCTTGCGCCATCGTGTGCGCATGGGCGGGAAACAGCACCGGAGAACTCCACGCCGAGTTCAAGAACGTCCATGTAGTAGGCTCGAAGGTCGAGTACACAGCCGCTCTTGACGCGGTTGTCGGAGGTTTTGTCGGCAACGCATGTAACTCTACCTTCGAGAACTGCTCATTTGACGGAAGCGTCAGACGTACCGCGGGATCTGACAAGGCCCTTACTTCATATATAGGTACAGGAGGATTCGCGGGAAGGACTCTCGAGAAGTCAAAACTCAAGGATTGCTACACTAGCGGAGAGGTCTATAACGCGAAAGGACGCGCTACCGGAGGACTTGTCGGTTACTATACTGTCAACGCGGCTGAGGGCGACATCGAAGGATGTCATACATCGGCGAAGGTCACCTCTGTCAACGACTGCACCGGAGGACTCATCGGCTGGTTCGCCGGAGGAGTGTTCAAGGGCAACTGGGCTGACGGAGCTGAGGTCTCAGCAGGTAAATACAACAACACCGGAGCATACAGCTATGTCGGAGGTCTTCTCGGACACTCTTCGACCGCTATCGATCTGTCTGATTGTCACTTCGTCAACGGAACGGTCAAGGCGAGCGGAACCCTCGCGGGAGGTATCATCGGACAGGCTCAGAAGGGCAGCTCTATCCAGCGTTGCTGGTTTGACGGAACTATCACTTCAACTGCCGGTTATGTCGGAGGAATAAGCTCCCGTACAGGAGACTATGACGGATATATCATCAAAGACTGCTACTCTAGAGGTAAAATTACAGCGGCTTCCGTGGCCGCAGGTATCATCGCCGATGTATTCAAGGGCAATGTCGTGTCTAACTGCTGGTCAGATTGTGAGATTTCCGGAGCATACGGCCTCGGCGGTCTGTTCGCGAGGGCAAGCAACGGCTCCGCGGCTTCAGTGCTGATGGGTGGTCAGAACTTCAACATCACCATTAAGGACTGTATCGCATGGAACCCGTCCATAAAGACAACCGCGGCCGCTAAGGAAAGCGCCGCCACCCACTATTCAGCAGGCGCTGTCATCGGCTACACCGCCGACCACAACACCCTGCAGAATTGCTGGCGAAGAGCGGACATGGAGTTCTACTACTATGCCGCCGAGGGTTACGACACTCTCTATGATCAGGACGATACAGACGCCACACACGTCCTTTACAGGCCTCATACTGACGCCGCTACTGACAAGTACTACTTCCCTTACAACGGAAAAGCCGCCGCTGCCACAGAGACAGTGAAAAGCCTCGCGGTCAAGCTCGGTTGGGACGCTCAGGTCTGGGATCTCACCAAAGACTTCCCTACCCTGAAGTAAACACTCCTGACTCACAATAACGAAAGAGGATGACCCCAAGTCCTGATGATGGACACGGTGGTCATCCTCTTTTCTTTAATCCGTCGGCAGGCTCCCAGCCTTTAATACCAGGGGCGCTGCCCCTTAACACCCTGCGGCTCCCGAGCTCACGTATTTGACCTGCGTAGGTCAGTGCGGCTCGTGAGTCAGGTGCGGTAAGGTCAAATACACGCTCTCCGCCGGGCGTCTCGTGACGCCCATGATTTGCCCCTGTCGGCAGGCTCCCAGCCTCATGCTGGGGGCTGTGGCCGCCCATGGCCTCATGAATGGGTACCGGCAGGCGGGATC